>JBEIGR010000194.1:0-8713 GCA_040381795.1 Verrucomicrobiaceae bacterium
AGGAGCTGGCCGGATTTCTCGGAGATGGTGTAAAGCGATCCATCGGCTGCGACGGTGACGCCGTGCGCGTTGCCGGTTTTTTCGGCGAAAACGCTGATTTGATCGTCGAGGCCGATGCGGTGGATTTTGTCAGCGGAGGTGTCAGCGAAGAAGATTTCGCCGTTTGGTGCCGTGGAAGGTCCGCGAGTGCTTTTGAAGCCTTCGGCGACGAGTTTCCAGTCCTCGCCGGGAATGAGGATTTCCTGCGCTCGCGGGGCGCTGGGGCCTGCTTTCACCTTCGCAGGCCAGTCTTTCCAAAGATAAGCCATCGCCTCTTGCCAGTTCTCGCCGTAGCCCGCGACGTGTTTGCCGTCGATGGTGCGAAACTGGTAGTCGTAACCGGAAAATTTCAGCGCTTTGTCCATTTCCTGATCGACGAGGAACCAATCGCCTGCCGCGTTTTCCATGTCGTGCGTGGCGGTGGTGAGATACGAGCGGATCGGACGTGCTTCAAACTTGCGCACCATCGTGGGAAACTCATGCCCGCCACGAAACGCCACCCAACTGCCGCTCGCCGCATACACGCGACTGAAAGCCTCCGGTCGATGCCAAGCTGCCGTGAAGGCCGCGATGCCGCCGCTGCTGCCACCGACGATGCAGCGGTCGTTGCCGCTGGTGCTGAGATTGAGCTGATACTGCTTCGCGACGAAGGGCAGGATCTCTTCGTCGAAGAAGCGCAGGTTGTTGTCGCTGACGCCGTCGTATTCAAAGTCGCGATTGCGACGCGGCGCGGTGCCTTTGATCGGCGCAGGCACTTCACCGGGCCGCACGAAGACGCCGATGGTCACCGGCATCTGCTTGGTGGCGATGGCGAGTTCGAGATTCGCCTTCTCACGGGGGTTGTAGCCATCGGTCTTCAGATAAACGCAGGTCGGTTTTCTGGCTTCGTATTGCGCCGGGATGAAGACGGTGACTTCGCGGATGGTGCCGGGGAAGATTTTGCTTTGGGTGAACAGGAAGGTCTCGATGCGACCGGGGAGGATGTCTTCGGCGAAGGATGAGTGGCCGCAAAAGAGCGCAGAGACCGCAAGGAGGGAGAAGAAGCGCATGGGAGGTGGGGATGGAGATTACTTGGAAGCGGGGAGGGCGAGTTCCGTCTCCGGGACGAGTTTGATTTCCACGTCGGTGCCTTTGAGATGCTTGTTGAAGAAGGTCTGCATGAGCTGGATGACGGCGGGTTTGCCGAAGGCGGGACCGCCGTGACCGGCACCGGGGAGGGTTTGGAGCCAGACGGGGATGTTTTGGGCTTTGAGAGCAGATTCGAGCTGCACGCTTTGAGCATACGGCACGAGGGCATCGTGGGTGCCGTGCAGGATGAGGAAGGGAGGATTGTCTTTGCTGACGTAGTGCACGGGGCTCACGGCATCGGCTTTGGGTTTGTCGTTGAGCTGGGTGCCGATGAGGGAGGAGTAGGGATCGCTGGGGGTGTTGAAGGTGAAGATGTTTTTGGCGTTTTTGTCTTCGGCGGCTTGTTGCACGACGGTGGTGAAGTCGGCGGGGCCGTAGATGTCGATCACGGCTTGGACGCGGTCGGATTGATCGAGATGGCCGCCGATGGCTGGGAAGGCTTTTTTGCCGCCGGAAGTGCCGACGAGGGCGGAGAGGTGTCCGCCTGCGGAGCCGCCGACGGCACCGAGGTGATCGGGGTCGATGTTGTAGTGCTTCGCATGCGCTCGCAACCAGCGGATGGCGGCCTGGCAATCCTGAATCTGCGCGGGGAAGATGGCTTTCTGGCTGAAACGATACTCGATGCTGACGACGGCATAGCCTTTGAGTACCATCGGGGTCAATGGGCAGGGGAATTTGCTTCCCGCCCGCCAGCCGCCGCCGTGGATGTGGACGATGAGAGGGAGCGGTTTGGTGGGAGGCGTCTCGGGGAGGTAGAGGTCGAGCTTTTGCGCTTCATCACCGCTTTCGATGTAGGAGATGTCCTTCTCGATTTTGATGGCCGGGGGCTGTTGGGCGAGGAGACTGGCGGTGAGAAGGGTGAGGAGAAGAAGGAGCTTCATGGCGGCAAGGCTAACAGGTAGGTGGAGAGGCTTCTATCGGTGGAGGCGGCGAAGTTTGGCATGGAAGGGCAGGGGAGCGCGGCGTATGAGGGCGGGAATGATGTTTCCCAATCGTGTTTTCGTTTTTCTGGCGAGTCTGCTGGTGCTGCTACTGGCGGCTGGCTGCTCGTTTTTTCCGCCGCTGGGTTCGAAAAGGATGACGGCGGACTTGGCGGCGTTGCATGGCACGGCTCCGGATAGGTGGGCGGCGCTGCCGAAGGTGCCGAAAGGGGCGGCGACGGGCTGGCTGCGTGATTTTGGCAGCGCGAGGCTGGAGTCGATGGTGAACCAGGCGATCACGGCGAACCCGGATTTGCTGGCGGCGGCGGCGCGGGTGAGGCAGGCGAGGGCGCAGGCGGTGCAGGAGGGAGCGTCGTTGTTTCCGCAGGTGTCGGCTGGTTCCGTGGCGAGCCGGGCGCAAACGCCGAGCGATCAGCGCTTTGCGGGGGTGAATCAAATCGCGAACCGCTTTTCGTGGACGGTGAATGTGGCGTGGGACGTGGATTTTTGGGGTGTGATCGCGGATGGGCGTCGCGCGGCGGTGGCGAGAGCGATGGCGAGTGATGAGACGTGGCATGCGGCGCGGCTTTCGCTGGCGGCGAACACGGTGCAGACGGCGGTGACGCTGGCGGAAGCGGAGAGCCTGCAGCGGCTAGCGGAGGAGAATATCCGCGTGCGGAAGACCCAACTGGGCATTTTGGAGCGGCAGATGGATCGTGGCATCGATCCAGAGCGGGCGGCGCTGGATGTGAGCCTGAGCCGGGCGGATCTGGCGCGGGCGGAATCGACGCTGGTGCAGCGCAGACGCACGGTGGATGAGACGCGGCGGACACTGGAGACGCTGATGGGCGGCTATCCGGCTGGGCGTGAGCGCGGTATCGGGTCGCTGCCGGTGCTGCGTCGCGGCGTGCCGGCGGGTCTTCCTTCGGAGATGCTGCTGCGGAGGCCGGATTTGCGGGCGGCGGAGAGGCGCGTGGCGGCGGCGGTGGCGGATGAGAGTTCGGCGAAGAAGGCGCTGCTGCCGAGTTTTCGCCTGACGGGTTCGTTTGGGCGCACGACGCAGGAGGTGGAGAAGCTGATCCGGCCGGAGACAGCGCTTTGGAATATCGCCTCCCAGGCGGCGCAGACGCTTTTCCAAGGTGGAAGGCTGAAAGCGGGGATCGATGTGGAGCGGGCGCGGTATGATGAGAGCATGCAAACCTACGCGGGCAGTGTGCTGACGGCGTTTCGTGAGGTGGAGACGGCGCTGGCGGCGGAGCAGTTTCTTTTGGCTCAGGAGGCGGCTTTGCAGAAGGCGGCGGAACTGGCGGAGCAATCGGAAAAGCTGGCGCTGGGGCAGTATGAGAAGGGCTTGAGCGAGGTGCTGACGCTGCTGGATACGCGGCAGCGGGCGTTTGATGCACGGAGTGCCCTGATCGCGGTGCAGGCGCAGCGTTTGCGAAACCGGGCGGCGCTGCATCTGGCACTGGGCGGGGATTTTTCCTCGCGGCCTGCGGAGTGAGCGTGAAGTGACGATTTTTTGCTTCGCGGGCGGAAGGCAAGCCGCTATGCTGAAATCCCTCCCAGCCTGCCCATGACCGACACGCCTCTACCTGATATTTTGAACTGGCCCTCTTCTGGCGTGAGGCTGACGCGGCTGGATGCGGCGCTGTTTTTCGGCGGTGCGGTGCTGGTTTCGGCGCTGGCGGTATTCGCGGTGCTGAAAATGAACCTGGGCATCGCGATGGATGCGCCGGATGCGAGGCGGAAGTTTCATGGGAAACCGATCCCGCGTCTTGGCGGCGGCCCGATCTTTCTGACGCTGCTGCTCGGCGCGGTGGCGGCCTCTTTTTATGGCGCGGTGGACTGGGATCGCTGGCTGGCGCTGGCGGTGTGCAACACGCTGATCTTTAGCGTGGGCTTTGTGGATGACCTGAAGCCGCTGGGGGCAAGGGTGAAATTGGTGGGCCAACTGGGCACGGCGATGATCCTGTATGCGATGGGCATTTCGATCGATGTGCTGAGCAATCCCTTCGGCGAGGGCTCGATCATTCTAGGCATCTGGGCGCTGCCGCTGACGCTGATGTGGCTGGTGGCGATCCCGAACATCGTGAACCTGATCGATGGCATGGACGGGCTGGCGGGTGGTTTCGGGATGTTTATCTGCCTGACGGTGGCCTTCATCGGTCATTATCAAGGGCAGCCGGATGTAGCGGCGGTGTCGCTGACGATGGCGGGGGCGCTGGGCGGCTTTTTGATCTTCAATCTGCCGCCAGCGAAGATTTTCCTCGGTGATGGCGGGGCGTATTTGATCGGTTTTTTCATCGCGTCGGTGTCGCTGCTATCCTCGAATAAGGGATCGGTGATCGGGGCGCTGCTGGTGATCGTGATCGCCCTCGGGGTGCCGATTCTCGATACGAGCTTTGCCATCATCCGGCGGGCGATTCGCGGGGTGCCGGTGTTCAGCGCGGATGCGGAGCACATCCATCACCGGCTGATTTTGCTGGGCTATAGCAAGGGGCGGGCGCTGGTGGCGATGTATTCGGTGTGCCTTGGCTTGAGTCTCGCGGGCATCGGTGTCCTGCTGACGAAGGGGCTGGCGCTGCCGGTGACGGGGGCGATCTTGTTCCTGCTGGCCGTGGTGGCGGCGCGGTATCTGGGCTATGTCCGCAGCTTTTCGCGGCTGCGAGGTCAGATCCGCGAGACGCTGGAGCGGCGGCGGCAGCGGGAGTATTTCCGTGCTAGCGGGCGGGTCCTAGAGTTTGAGGTGGAGCGCAGCGGCAGCATTGAGGAGTTTGGCAGGTTGTTTGAGCATGCTTTGCAGCGCATGAATGTGACCATTATGGGCGGGCCAGGCCACGAGGGCATGGACCTGGATGTCGGAAAGTCCCACACCGTGAGGCTTTTTTATCCACCAGATGGCATGCCAAAGACTGAGTGGCAGCTCAGGCTCGATGAGCTGGTGCAATCCCTCGAAAGCTGCCTAGCCCGCTGGGGTAGCCTGCCTGCCAGCATCCAATCCTCCACGATGGCGGCGGATGCCGCCCCAGAAACCGCTCTCAGCTCGCCTGCCACGCCGCTGCTCTGAAGCCCTCCCCTCACTCGATTCAACACCCTTATGGAACTCCGGCCTTCCTTTGACGAAACTCCCGAGCCACGCCACCGCTCGAAGCCTCGCCTCGCGGCGGAGGACGGCTCGGTCGTCCGCATGGAGCAGGATGTCCCAGAGGTCATAACAGCCGTTAAGGTGGATGACGAAGAGGTGGATGAGCAGGCGGCGGGGGATGCCTATGAAATGGAAGGGCCGGGCTGGCATGGCTGGATCTTTGCCGGGCTGCCGCTGCTGGTGGTGCTGCTAGGTGCAGGAAGGGAGGCTTGGTCCCGTGGGCTGGCCGGTGTGCTGCTGGGTGCGGTGATGATTTGCTTTCCCGCGCGGCGTCGATTGCCGCGGGTGGCGCTAGCGGGCCTGCTGGGTGCCGTGGCGGCTCCTCTGCTAGCCTTTTTGCCTGCCGGATTTCATGGGGCGATGCCCTGGCGCGAGGCACTGGTAAAGGACTGGGGTCTGGAACTCGGGTCCTTTGTCACGCCACAGCCCTGGGTGACGCTAGAGGCCTGGATCCTATTTGCGGTGAGCATGCTGTGGATGGGCTGGAGCATTTCGCGAGGCTTTTCCCAGACGCAGCGGTGTGTCATGCTGCGTGTGTTGGCTCTGGGAGGCATCGTCCTGTGCTGGCTGAGTCTGATGGATCATCTCAAGCTCATGCCGATACCTTGGTGGCCGCGTCGAGCAGAGTGGGGTAACGGCTTTGGCCCCTTCGCCAATCGCAATCACATCAGCAGCCTAGCAGCCATCTCTTGCGTGCTTTGTGCCGCCTGTGCCTACGATGCGAATCGCCGCAAGGAGCGTGGGTGGTTTTTATACGCGGCGGGCTTCTTCGTGCCTTGCGCGGCGATTTTTGCCAATTCCTCCCGTGCCGGCCTGCTGCTGCTCTTCCTCGGCATGACGCTGTGGCTGGGCTTTTCCGCGATGCGTCGTGGGTTCTTCAAAAAAATGGCCGTCACGGCCTCCCTGGTGATGATGATCGCGGCTGCTCTCTTTCTCTCACGCGGTGGTGTGACGGAGCGCTTCAATGCCAATCAAGGCTCGGAGTTTGTCGGCTCAGGGGCGCGGATCGATTTCTACCGTGACTCGCTCCAAATCATCGGCTCGGTGCCGTGGATGGGCCTGGGGCTGGGGAATTTCGATACCATCTTCGCGATCGCCACCGGCACGCATGATCCGGTGATCAAACAAGATCCGCGCACCCATGCACTCCACCCGGAAAGCGATCTCGTGTGGTTGCTCTTTGAAGGCGGTCTCTCCACCGTGGCCCCCAGCCTGCTGCTGCTCTACTGGCTGGCCTTTTCCACCGGGCCGTGGTTCAACCGCAAATCCAAAGGCCGCTCGCATCGTCAGGACCGCCGCACACGAAATACCGCCGCCATCGCCTTGCTCCTAGCTATGCTTCACGGCTTGATGGATGTGCCGAATCACGGTCTGGGCTACTTTGCCCTCATCGCCCTCCTCGCTGGCATCGCCGTGCGCCCTCGCAGCTTGCCAAAGCCAGCCGGGCTGCCTGAGCGTGCGGGCTCGCTGCTCCTCGGCACCGGCATCCTCGCCGCTGGCATCGCCTGGCTCTCCGTTTCCTTTGGGCAGCCGCTGCTGCCCGGCACCAGTGCGGCGCAGATGTTGCGGACTCGTGCCCTGCAGCTATCCCGCTCGGGTTCCGCCTCGGATGCCATCCCACTGCTCGATCAGGCCATCCAAATGCGCCCCCTGGACTTTCAGCTCTACTTTGAGAGGGCGGAAACACGTCTCCTGCTCCATGGGAATCATGATGCGGCCTTGCAGGATTTCACCCGCGCCCGCTACCTCGAGCCGCACTTCGCCTACATGTGCTATCAGGAGGGCGTCGATTGGCTCTCGCACCGCCCAGATTATGCCGTGCTCGGCTGGCGGGAGTTTTTGAAACGCGCCCCCCAGGCAGCTCCCGGCCAGCACGGCTATTACCGGGCCATGGTGAATCACGCCCAGCCCTTTGCCGATCTCCGCCAGCAGGTCTGGAAGCTCGCCGACAAGCTCGAACTCAAAATCGAATACCTCGGCAGTGTCTCCACTCGTGAGGATTTTGACCTCTTTCTCAAAGACATCCTCGCCCGCCAGCCCGATCTCGCCTCCCTCGATGCCGTTCAGCGCATGAACCTCTTCGAAATGTGGCTGCGTCTCGGCGATCCTGAGGCCCTCATGGCCGCCATCGAATCCAATAAAACCTGGGAGCGTGACGGCGGATGGAAACTCCTCGCCGAGCACTACGCCAAGAATTCCGATTTCCGCCGTGCCTGCGAGATCGCCAACATCTACCTCCCCTCCCTCATCCGCACCACCCCCGGCACCAGCACGGATGTGCAGGCCCTCGAGCGGGCTTTCCACTTCAATCCGCTCGATTCCCGCCTCGGCATCGACCTCTTCCAGGCCTACAAATCCCAAGGTGAATTCGATGCGGCCATCCGCACCCTCGAAAAAGTCAAAAACACCACTTATCCCCCCGCCTACCTCCATCAGGAAATGGCGGCCATCTTCATGGCCAAGGAAGATTTCCGCCGAGCTTGGGAGCACTTCCGCGAAGCCGCTTCGCAGAAAGTAAACTGAGACCCACCTCGGGCTTTTTCGAGAGATGAGAACCGCTAGCCTCAAGCAGGTTGCTCACATAACCCGCATGTCAAAAGCACTTCACGCTGCTTTCGAATCCCTCTCACCGGAGTGCTCAGTGCTTAGTGCTCAGTTGGGCATTCGCCTAGTTTACACTGAGCACTGAGTACTTCCTGCGCAGCACGCGGTGAGAAATGACCTCCCCCACTCCATTTCCCCCAAAATTCCCCACCCACCCCAATCATTCGCAAAATCGAGAAAATCCCGTTTGACGCCCGCTTTTGAGTCATTTAACCTTTTTTGATAATCAATCCTGAATCTCAAACCCCCACTCAATTATGGCTAAACTAGTAATCATAGACGACGAAGCCGCGATTCTCGAACTCATGACCAAGCTCTGCAAAGCAGCTGGTCATCAGGTCTTCGGCTGCACCACCGGCATCGACGGCATCGCTGCCATCCGTGCGAATCAGCCCGAACTCGTCATCGTGGACCTGCGCATTGGCGATGTGAACGGCCTCGACCTCGTCAGCATGTGCAGGGACCAGTTCCCCAACACCGCCGTCATCATGGTCACCGGCCACGGCAGCGTCGAAACCGCCGTCGAAGCCATGCGCCTCGGCGCCTTTGACTACCTCACCAAGCCCTTCGACCTCGGCGACCTCATCAAAACCGTCAACCAAGCCCTTCAGCGCAACGGTCAGCCTGCTGGAGCCTCCTCGCCGACGCTCCCTTCCGCCTCCTCACCCAGCCTGCTGCGCCATGTTTCCAGCTCCTCAAAACTGATCGGCCACAGCGAGGCCATCCAGCGCATTTTCGACATCGTGCGTCGCGTCGCCAACAACGACAGCCCCGTTTTGCTCGAAGGCGAGTTCGGCACCGGCAAGCACATGGTCGCCCGCGCCCTCCACGAGGCCAGCCGCCGCAGCAAATCCCACTTCAAGGAGCTGCAATGCGC
>JBEIGR010000195.1:0-8685 GCA_040381795.1 Verrucomicrobiaceae bacterium
CGCGAAGAAGGTGAATGCGGCTTTTGAGGCCGATTGGGCCGCGAAGCAGATTCCCGCCGCGCCGCGTGCGGATGACCTCACAATCATCCGCCGGCTCTCGCTGGCGCTCACGGGCAGCATTCCTTCATTGGAGGAGATTCGTGAGGTGCAGGCGATGCAGGGTGAAAACGTGCCGCAGCAATGGCTCGAACGTCTTTTGAAGGATCGCCGCACGAGTGACTACCTCGCGGAGCGTTTGGCGAGAGTTTATGTGGGCACGGAGAACGGGCCGTTTTTGATTTATCGGCGTCGCAGGCTCGTGGAATGGCTCAGCGAAGCGCTGCTGCAAAATCGCCCTTATAATCGCATCGTTCGTGAGCTGATCGAATCCATAGGCGTGTGGACGACCAGCCCGGCCGTGAATTTTATCACGGTCACGAGCGAGCCTGGCAAAGGTCCCGATGAGAAAAAACTCGCCGCGAAGATCAGCCGGGCCTTTCTCGGCGTGCGGATTGACTGTGTGGAGTGTCACGATGGCAAGCTCGGCAGCCCGTGGAAGCAGAGCGACTTCCATCAGCTCGCCGCCTACTTCGGCCAAGCGAAGTTTGACATCACGGGGCTGCGTGATGATCCGAAGCAGCAGTATCAAACGCGTTACCTCGGCGAGACGGAGCCTGCGGTGATCACCACGAAGGTGCCGTGGAAGCCTGAGCTGCTGCCGGAGAAAGGCGCACCTAGATCCAGGCTGGCTGATTGGATCACCGCGAAGGAAAACAAGACCTTCGCTCGCACGCTGGTGAATCGCTTGTGGGCGCTTTTGTTTAACAAGCCGCTCGTCACGCCGGTGGATGATCTCCCGCTCGATGGCCCCTTTCCTCCCGGCATGGAGCTGCTGGCGGAGGATTTCATCGCGCATGATTTCGATCTTCATCGTCTCATCCGTGCGATTACCTCAACGCGGATTTTTGAAGCCTCCAGCCTCAGCGATCATCCCGAGGCGGAGAAGCACTGGGCGGCCTTTCCGGTGACGCGGCTGCGGCCGGAGCAGATGGCTGGTAGCGTCATTCAGGCCGCGTCGCTCGGATCACTCGATGCGGAGGCGCATGTGCTCTTTCGCATCAAGCGTGACATTGATGTGGGAAACTTCGTCAAACGCTATGGCGACCGTGGTGAGGATGATTTCGACGATGGCGGCGGCACCATTCCACAGCGTCTCCTGCTCATGAATGGGAACATGGTGACCGATAACGTGAAGAACAATCCGCTCGTGGCTGCCAGCAGCCGAATCAGGATGCTCTCACCCGATGTGAAGACCGCCGTCGAGAGCGCCTACCTCGCTATTTTCACCCGTAAGCCATCGCCAGAGGAGGCTGCGCACTTTGAAAACCTCCTCACCATCGCCCGCTCGAACAACGCCATGAGCGATCTCTTCTGGACGCTCATGAACGCTACCGAGTTTTCGTGGAACCACTAAACTCATCCTCTGTGCTCCTCCGTGCCCTCTGTGGTCCAATTCAAACACCGCCATGAAACCCACAACCATCGAACCCACAACCCAGCTCACCTCCGAGATCATCGCCGCCGCCATGGAAGTTCACACGCGGCTGGGGCCTGGACTCTTCGAGACTACCTATGAAGTTTGTTTGCTCTATGAACTGCACAAGCGCGGCCTCAAAGCCGAGCGTCAGATCGAGCTGCCAGTAATCTACGATGGAGTCAGAATCGACGCGGGCTACCGGATCGACATTCTGGTCGAAGACGAGGTGATTTTGGAGTTGAAGGCGGTCGAAATGATCAAAGCGGTTCACGAAGCGCAGCTCATCTCGTATCTCAAGCTCAGCGGCAAGCGTGTGGGGTTGCTTATCAATTTCGACGTCACCAGGCTCAAGGAGGGCATTGTGCGGCGGATGAACTGAAAATTTGACCACAGAGTTCACAGAGGAGCACAGAGTCAGAAGCCAATTTACATCTATCACCATGAACACCTCCGCTTGCTTTGGTCATGATCATTTGTCTCGCCGCACCCTGCTCCGTGGAGCAACTGCTGCGGGCGTTTCATGGCTCACGCCGTTGGCGGACCTCCTCGCAGCGGAGGCGGAGAAGGCTCCGAAGGGCAAACCGGCGAAGTCATTGATCCTGCTGTGGCTAGGCGGCGCGGCCAGCCAGCTCGATACCTTGGATCCGCATCCGAGGACGAAGATCGGCGGCGGCGTGAAGGCCGTCGATACGGCCATCAAAGGCGTGCAATTCGCCGCCGGGCTGGAGCAGACGGCGAGTGTGATGGGTGATGTCTCGCTCATCCGCTCGATGGTGAGCAGGGAAGGGGATCACGAGCGTGCCTTTTATAACATCAAGACCGGCTACCGCCCGGATCCCACGCTGATCCATCCCAGCATCGGCGCGGTGATGTGCCACGAGCTGCCGGAGGCGCGGATCGAGATCCCCACGCATGTTTCCATTCTGCCAAATCAATGGCCGGCACGCGGTGGCTACTTCGGGGCGCAGTTTGATGCCTTTCAAATGTATGATCCGAAGGGTAGCATCCCAGATGTGAAATCACGCGTGAGCGATGAACGCATGGAAAAGCGAATGGAGAGTCTCAGCGTGGTGGAAAAAGCCTTCGCGGCAGGTCGCCTGCCGAATCTCGCTGCGCAGAAGACGCTGCATCAGCTCTCCATCGAGCGGGCGCGGAAGATGATGACCTCGGAGCAGCTCAAGGCCTTCGATGTGAACCTCACGACGACTTCGGAACGAGACGCGTATGGCGACACGGCCTTCGGTCGCGGTTGTCTGGCGGCAGTGAGATTGATCCAAGCCGGTGTGCGCTGTGTGGAGGTGACGTTGAATGGCTGGGACACACACGCGAACAATCTCGAAGGCCAGGCCTCGCAGGTGAAAATCCTCGACGCGGCTTTTGCCTCACTGATTCGCGATTTGAAGCGTCACGGGCTGCTTTCGAGCACGGTGGTGGTGTGCGGCGGCGAGTTCGGACGCACGCCCAAGATCAACAATCTCGGCGGCCGCGATCATTGGCCGACTGGTTTCAGCATGCTTGTGGCCGGTGGTGGCTTTGCGGGAGGTCGCGTGATTGGCTCCACGGATCCGCAGGGCGTGAAAAAAGACCCGGAGAAGCCCATTTTCGTCGAAGACCTCCACGCGACGGTTTTGGACCTTTTCAGCATCGACTACGCCAAGGAACTCATGACGCCCGTGGGCCGCCCGATGGCACTAAGCAAGGGCGATGTGGTCGAGGAGCTGGTGGCAGGCTGAGTCAGCGTTTCGGCATGAATTCCTCGCGGAAGAGGATCTGCATCTGCTGCGAGCCTTTTCCTTGGGCGAGGATAGCCACGCCGATGGTCTGCTCACCAAACCAGCCGATGCTTTCGATGCGGAGTGTGGGGCCCTGAATGGCGAGGAGAGAGGCGGCGGGATGGTTTTGTGGCAGGCCGAGGAGTTGCATGGCCTCCTGCGGCGCGGTGATGGGCTGGTCGTCCTTCGTGTGGCGGATGCCATCGCGGCCATCGCGGCGCTGGATGAGGCGCTGGGCCATGACGGGATTGGCCCCGGTGACGGCGGCGATGGTTTCAGCATTGGCTTCGTTCACATCGAGCTGACCGCTGCCATACACGGTGAAGAGCTGCCGCCAGCCGGGATAGGCGGCGTTGAGCTTTTCGATGCCGGCGACCATGTCGATCTCCTGCATGCTGCGAAAACGACGGTTGAAGGGGCGATTGGGAAAGCCGTTTTGCTTGTAATCGAGCGCCTCGGCACTGTCGGGGCGGCGTTTGAGGGCGTCTTCATCGGTCCAATCCATGAGCGCGGCGACGAGGCCCTGCGCGGCTCCGGGTTGCATGCGGAAGTTTTGGAAGATTTGCTCCAGCCGTGGGGCGTTTTGGTCGTTGAGGAGCATGTTGATGTTCAGCCGGCTCTCCTCGGTGGTCATGATGGCGCGGTAGCCCTCGCTGCTGTCCTCGCTTTGAGACTCGAGCAGCGGGTCCATGGCGGAGACGTCCTGATGAGCGGCCATGGCGATGCCGCGCTCGGCCATGCGGCGGGCTTTGAGCAGGCCGGAGCGGTTTACCAAAGCTTGATCGTATTGCGAGGAGGTGAGCACCGTGGTGGCGACGGCAAAGGCGAGCAGCGTGATGACGGCGAGCACGATGAGCAGCACGGAGCCGTGCTGTCTGGAGGTACTCGGGCGGATGACCATGGCGCAGCGTGGCAGATTCGGCACGCGGAAGCAAGATGAAGGCTTGCCGTAGTCACGGCGGCCCGATACACTCGGGGCGATGATTTTGCTCCAAAACGCCGCCCAACGTTCCGGCATCGCCGATGCGGAAACCTTCACCGTGGCTGCGCAGCAGGCGCTGACTGGCGGGCAGGCTTTTTTTCGTGATTTGATCGACCGCACGCGGGTGGATGAGCGTTCGTTTTTGCACCATCTGGCGGAGGACATGAAGTGGCCTTTCCTGGAAGCGGCGCAGACGGACCCAACCTCGGCGGCGGAACTGAAGGGGATCATCCCGGCCCGCTTTGCGGTGAAGCATCAGGTGCTGCCGGTGCGCTTTGACTCGAATGCGCCGGAGAATGCCGATGAGAAGGAAAAGCATGCCCGTCGCACGCTGGTGATCGCCTGTCATGATCCCTTCGATCTGGTGGCGAGGCAGGCCGTGGCCCGCCGGGCGACGATGCCGGTGCGCTGGTGCCTTTCGCCGCAGGCGGAGGTGCTGGCAGGCCTGCAGGCGCTCTACGGCGTGGGTGCGGACACCTTTGAAGACCTCTTAAAGGGCCGCGAAAACACCGCCACGGAGAATGCCGACGAGGCGAATGTGATCGATGTGGAAAGCCCTGATGCCTCGGTGGTGAAGTTTGTGAATCAAATCATCCGCGAGGCGCTGGCGCAGCGGGCGACGGACATCCATGTGGAGCCGCAGCCGGACAGCCTGCGCATCCGCTACCGCGTGGACGGCATCCTGCACGAGGTACCGGTGCCAGAGAACATCAAGCAGCTCCAATCCTCGGTGATCGCCCGTATCAAGATCATGTCGAAGCTCGACGTGGCGGAACGCCGCCTGCCTCAGGACGGACGTATCAATCTGAAGACGGACGGGCAGTTCATCGACGTGCGTGTGGCCTGCATCCCGAGCGTGGAGGGCGAATCCCTCAGCCTACGCCTGCTGGGCCAGGAACGCTTCACGCTCGGCAAGCTGGGAATGAGTGAGGACTACCGGGCAAAGATCGACGTTCTTTTAAAGAAGCCGAACGGCATCGTGCTGGTCACCGGGCCGACGGGTTCCGGGAAATCGACGACGTTGTACACCTTCCTCAGTGAACTGAACAAGGTGGAGCGCCGCATCGTGACCATCGAGGACCCGGTGGAAAATAAGCTCGCGGGCATCGTGCAGATCGCCGTGAAGCCGGAAATCGGCCTCACCTTTGCCGCCGGCCTGCGCAGCATCCTCCGTGGCGATCCAAACGTCGTGATGATCGGGGAAATGCGCGATTTGGAGACGGCGGAGATAGCCGTGCGTGCATCGCTGACGGGTCACTTGGTCTTTTCTACGCTCCATACGAATGACTCGCTCGGCGGCATCACCCGTTTGGTGGAAATGGGTATCGAGCCTTTCCTGGTGAGTTCCTCGGTGAGGGCGCTCATCGCCCAGCGCCTGGTGCGTGCCCTCTGTGAGCACTGCCGCCGACCGGCCAAGCACGATTGGGAGGAGTTGAAGGCCTTTGGCCTCGTGGTCAGCCCTAGTGATCGCCTTTTCAGCGCCGGCCCCGGCGGCTGCAAGGCCTGCAACGGGACCGGCTACCGCGGCCGACTCGCCATTTATGAAATCGCCCTGCTTTCGCCCGCGATGTCGCATCTGGTGACGAAACGGGCCTCGGAGGCCGAAATGATGCAGCAGGCCCGCTCGGAGGGTTTTGTCACCATGCGTGAGTATGGCTGGCGGAAGGTCAAAGAGGGCATGACCTCGGTCGAAGAGGTGCTGCGAGTCACCAGCGAGGACGCGGCCTGATCGGTCGCTGGGCCATTGAAAGAGCCGAAATCGCTTTCGAGTGTCTGGTCAGGCGCACTTGGCTGGCCGAATTGGGCTAAAAATCATGTTTTCACCCTCGATTTCGGGGCGGCTGTGGCTGTGACCTTGCCTAAATTCAGAAAAAAGTGCAGAATTCCTCTAATTAGAGGCGATCCGAGCCGTTCCGACTTCGATAGGCATCTCATCACGCCCTTTTTCCACCCACAACTACCATGAAACAAACCAAAAAACTGCTCGGCAGCGTCCTCTTTACGGCGCTGTTTGCTGGTTCCGCGCTCGCGGAAATCCGCACTTGGACGGACGTCCGCGGCCGCCAGGTCACTGCGTCCTTCGTCAGCATCGAAGCTGACAACATCACCCTTCAAACGGCTGATGGGAACATGCACCGCTTCCCGCTTTCCAATCTCTCGGCGGAAGATCAGGCGCTCGCCAAGAAGATGCAGTCCGCCGCTCCTTCTGCGGATGCTGCCGGTGGTGCCGTAGGCCAGCCTGCCTATCTCGCAAATGCAACGGTTGCTCAAGCGGCTTCCGCCATTGACCGCCTCGTTGCCCAAGGCCTCGTTCGCGCCAACCCGGAACGCTTGAAAATCGGCAAAAAGCCGATCACCAACTTTAACGCTCCATGCAACGACGAGCAGTTCGTCCGCCGCGTGTATCTCGACATTGTCGGCCGTATTCCGAGCCACGATGAGGCGACGTCTTTCATCAAAAACTCGGCCAAGGACAAGCGTGCAAAGTTGATCGACATGCTCCTCGACAGCCCCGGCTACTCCAGCCACATGTTCAATTACATCTCCGAGATGCTCCGAGTGAAGGATGATTTTGGTGGCGGCGACAACGTTCGCGGCGTGCCTTATATCAACTGGCTTCAGCAGCAGATTAGCAAAAATACCCCGTGGGATAAGCTGACTTTCGAGATGCTGACTGCTACTGGCAAGATGTGGGACAAGAAGGAAGACGGTACTTACAACGGAGCCGCCGGTTACCTCCTCCGTGATTCCGGCATGACGCTGGACAACCTCGCCAATACCCTCGCCATCTTCCTCGGCACCGATGTGGCATGCGCCCAGTGCCATGACCACCCCTTCGCGGATTGGACGCAGCGCCAGTTCTACGAGATGGCATCCTTCTTCGGCGCCACCAGCACCCGCTACCAGCGCCGTGCTCAGGGCAAACGCAAAGGCAAGGACGGTATGGAAATGGCGGACATGAGCCAGAAACTCATGCCCGAAATCGAGGCTATTATCGAAAAGAACGGCGGTGACATCACCCGCGTTCGCAACGGTCTCCAAAACTTCATTGGAGCTAATCGCTATTCGATTAGCGATCTCGAGGCTAACACGCTTAAACTTCCTCACGACTATAAGTATAAGGATGCCAAGCCTGGTGACATGGTGGACCCCGAATTCGTCTGGTGGAGCAAGGAAGACAAGAGTCTCCCCGCCTACAAGCAGAAGACCAAGGACGCGGAAAACCTTCGCCTTTCTTTTGCTAACTGGACCACCCATCCGACGAACCCTCGTTTCGCCATGGCCATCGCCAACCGCATGTGGAAGCGTGCTTTTGGTCAGGGTATTGCTGATCCGGTGACGAATTTGGATGATCTGGCCGCCTCCGCTAATCCTGAGCTTTTGAAACATATCGCCGGTGAAATGGTGCGGCTTAAATTCAGCCTCAAGGATTTCATGCGAGTGATCTACAACACCCGCGCTTATCAATCCGAAGCCACCACTGAGCACATCGCCATGGGTGAGCCATATTACTTTCAGGGTCCCTTGCTTCGACGCATGACCGCCGAGCAGACTTGGGACTCTTACATGACCCTCGTCCTTGGCGATGCAGACAAATATAAGAAGCCCCTCGAAGACCTCTACAGCAAGTCCATCGACTTGGACCTCTACAATCCCAAACTCGATGCCCAGACGGTGCTCATGAAGTATGATGCATACCGCAAGATGGGTGAAAAAGAACGCGCCCTCATGGGGGGCGGCCTTGCTGATGCCGGTGGCGATATGATGATGGAAGGCGCTTCTAAGAAAGCTAAGGGTAAGGGCAAGGGCAAAGATGAAGACTCTAGCATGATGATGGAAAATGCATCGCTCAGTTATGGTGGCATGGTCCTCCGTCGTGCCGCCGAACTCGACATGCCTGCCCGCCCGGGCCACTTCCTCACAGAGTTCGGTCAGTCTCCGCGCAATCTCATCGATGGAAGCTCCAAGATCGGTTCCGTGCCTCAAGTGCTCATGATGATGAACGGCGCCGCTCAGGGAATGCTAACGAACAATGATTCCCTGATCTTCAAGACCATGGAGAAGGTGAAGTCGCCGCCGGAAAAAGTGGAGGCATTGTTCATGTCAGTTCTTAATCGTCGCCCCACTCTCAGCGAAAAAGACATCGCCCAGCGTGCTCTTTCTAGCGGTGATGATGGCTATGCCAACATGATTTGGGCGCTCATCAATACGCGTGAGTTTATCTTTGTTCAATAATACTCCTGCAATCTGCTTTCTTCAACACACCACATACTAACACACCTATGAAAACCGAAATTAACAAGCTCTCGCAGACATCCCGTCGCGAATTCATGATGCGCACCGCCCAGACGACTCTCGGCGTCACGGTCATGCCCGCACTGAGCCTCAAGGCGGCCGAGGCCGTCAAATCTGGC
>JBEIGR010000196.1:0-8635 GCA_040381795.1 Verrucomicrobiaceae bacterium
CTCTCTTCGGCGGATCACCAGCTCGTTCATGACCTTCGACAGCTCACGGATGAACTCGATGCGATCTCTGCAGGTGCGGCCAGTGCCGCGGCCGCGTCTAGTGGGCTTATCCAGCACCCGTGGATGACCCGAGCCTGGTCACTAGATGCCAGCGGGAAACTCAGCGAGCTGCCCGGAAAAAATGCCTTTGAACCACCTGCCGGGCTGGAGCCGATGGAGTTGATGGCGGAACTCAAGAGCCGGGCACTCTCCTTCGGACCTAGCCCGGAAACGATCGTGACTGATCCGCGTGGCGGGCCTCCATTTCAGCGGATTTCTGCCAATTTCATCGCCAGCTCCAGCACAGAACGGCGAAAAGCTCCATGGCAGACGTTTCAGAAGCTCAGCGGCTATCACATCCACGAGATCACCACGCCCTCCTCGACTCCCCGCGCCGTCAGCGGCTGGCATGTGGCGGAGCAGACGTTCATCTATTGGAAGAAATTCCCGGACGGCAGTTTGTGCGGGCTGCTTCTGGATACACACCGGCTGATGCAGGGATTGTTTGCCCGCCTGCCGCACCCAGGATTGGAGGTGCCACCGGGGCGGATGATGCTCGCCAATCTTCGGGGTGTTCCGCTGCACCAGTGGGGCAAACGACTGGAGGGCTCCGAGCGGCCTTCGGCGGCTCACCGGGCCTGTTCGGAGCCTCTCAGCCAGTGGGAGCTGGCCTACACCTCCGCCGATGAGGAATTCCCGAAGCCCTACCTTTTCCCCATCATGCTGGGCATGGGCTCCGGCGTGATGCTGATCATCGTGCTGGCCTGGCTGTATTTCCACGAAAGCGCCCACGAGTTGAGCGTGGCGCAGCAGCGGGTGACCTTTGTGAATCAAATCTCCCACGAGCTGAAGACGCCGCTCACGAACATCCGCCTCTATGCGGAGATGGCAGCTCACCGGGCCGAATCCTCCGGCGATGCGACGATGAAACGCCAGCTCTCCGTGGTGGAAACCGAGACCTCACGCCTCGACCGGCTCATCCAAAACGTGCTCAACTATGCCCGCCAGCAGCGGGATAAGCTCACCATCTCCCCCAAGCCTGTCTCGATCGACGATATCGCCAAGCGTGCCATTGAATTTTGGAAGCCGATGCTGGAGGCAAAGGGTTTCGAGATTCACCTCGATCTGCACGGGCCGCCCATTCTCCATGCCGATGCGGATGCCATTTCGCAAATCCTCGGGAATCTGCTCTCCAACGTTGAGAAATATGGACTCGCGGGCCGCTATGTGGGCCTGCGCACGGGGGTGGAGGGCAGCCTAGCCCGCATCATCGTCGATGATCGCGGCCCCGGCATCCCATCGGGCAAGCGCAAAGCCGTCTTCGAGCCATTTGAACGCCTCCGCAGCGACCTAAACGAAGGCGTCAGCGGCACAGGCATTGGATTGACCATTTCCCGCGAACTGGCACAATTGCACGGCGGTAAGCTCGTCGTCTGCCCGCAGTATCGTGAAGGAGCACGTTTCATTCTCACCCTTCCCATTCAACCCACCACCCCACCATCATGACCAAGATCCTCATCGCCGAAGACGACGAACACACACGCGAAGCCCTCCGCGAAGTGCTCACCATGGAGGGCTTCCAAGTCGTGGCCGCCGCTGACGGGCTCCAAGCCGTGGATTTCTTCCGCGTCGAAAACCCCGACTTCGTCTGCCTCGATGTCATGATGCCCGGCCTCAACGGCTACGAGGTCTGCAAACAGATCCGCAAGCAGGACGAGAAGGTACCCATCCTCGTTCTCACCGCCAAAGCCGAGGAAATCGATACCGTGCTCGGACTCGAACTCGGTGCCGATGACTACATGACGAAGCCCTTCGGCGTGAAAGAGATCATCGCCCGCATCCGCGCCATCCTGCGCCGCACTGCCACCCGTGTGAGCACCAGCGTGACGACCAAAGGGGATGAGGTCTTCACCATGGATGACCTCCGCATCGTGCCTGACGAACTCCGTGCCTATCGTGGGGAGGTCGAGATCCAGCTTTCCCCGCGTGATGTGAAAGTCTTGCGCCTCCTTTTCGATCGCCGTGGCAAGGTGGTGGACCGCAACACCCTCGCGGACGAGGTTTGGGGTGTCGATTATTTCCCCGAAAGCCGTGCCCTCGACCAGCACATCTCCCAGCTCCGCAAACGAGTCGAAAAAGACCCTTCGCAGCCCCGCGTCATCCGCACCGTGCATGGGGCGGGCTATCGCTATGAATAATTTTTGAGCCATGTCCTACCCTGGCTCGCCACCCCATTCTGCCTTGTGGCGGCTGGTGAGGCCGCTGATGCGGGCAGCGGAGGAGTTGGTCTTTCCGCCGGTGTGCGTGGCCTGCACGAAACCGCTGGAGCGGTTGGCGGAGCGGCATGAGGAGGTGAATTGGCTCTGTCAGGCCTGTCTGGAAGCGATCGAGCCGCAGGTGCCGCCGTACTGCTCAAAGTGCGGAGAAATGTATGACGGGGCCTTCACGAATGCCTTTCGCTGCTCGAACTGCGAAGGCCAAAAGCTAGAGTTCGACTTCGCGGTGGCTTCCTGCACCGCCAGTGGGCCAGTGCGGGATCTGATCCACAGCTTTAAATATGGCCGCAGGCTGCATTTGCGGGCTTCCCTCGCCGTCCTCCTGCGTCGGGTGCTCGGCGAGGAGCGGCTTCGAGATGAGGATCTCACGCGGTGGCTTCTCGTGCCCGTGCCGCTGCATCCCGAGCGGGAATCCGACCGCGAATTCAATCAGAGCTGGGAGCTTTGCGTGCGGCTGGGGCAGTTCACCGGCATCCCGGCCGCCCAGGCGCTGGAACGCATCCTGCCCACGGTGAAGCAGGCCAACCTCAATCGCCGTCAGCGACAGGAAAACCTGCGCGGGGCCTTCCGACTGCGCCCACCCCGCTGGTGGCAGTGGTATCTGCCCCGGCCGCCGGACCTTCACGGGCGGAAAATCCTCCTCGTGGACGATGTTTTGACCACCGGCAGCACCACCAGTGAATGCGCCCGCATACTCAAGAAAGACGGTGGGGCCGAAAAAGTGGTGGTCATCACCGTGGCACGCGGCTAGCATCGCCATCCGCGTCCGGCTGAGGCTGGTCCGGTCCTGTGTGCTGGAAGGGCGGTTTACCCCGTTCGGCCGATCCCGCGAGTGCCACTTCGGGGAGAGCCGCTCAGGTCTGGTCTGCCACCGTCGGAAACGACTGAACGCCACACACAACATCATGGGATTTTTCAAAAAACGCAGCGTCGATGAACTCGGCGAGAAGAAGAAGGACATGCCGGAGGGTCTTTGGACCAAATGCCCCTCGTGCAACGAAAGCCTCTTTGAGGACGCCCTCACCAAAAATCTCCGCGTCTGCAACCACTGCGGCTACCATTTCACCATCAGCAGCAGCGAGCGTCTCGCCAGCCTCGTGGACGAAGGCAGTTTTCAGGAGATGGACGCGAAGCTCGACAGCGTGAACGCCCTCGGCTTCAAAGGCTACCTCGACAAGGTGAAGGCTTATCAGCAGAAAACCGGCCTTGGTGAGGCCGTCGTGACCGGACGGGCCCAGATCGAGACCATCCCCGTCCTGCTCGCGGTCATGGATTTCCGCTTCCTCGGAGCCTCCATGGGCAGCGTGGTGGGTGAAAAGATCACCCGCGCCATCGAGGCGGCCACCGCCGAGCGAAAGCCCGTCATCGTCTTCTCCGCCTCCGGCGGCGCCCGCATGCACGAGGGCATCCTCAGCCTCATGCAGATGGCCAAAACGAGCGGAGCCCTCGCCCGCCATGCCGAGGCACGCCTGCCTTACATCTCCGTCCTCACCCATCCGACCACCGGTGGCGTCACCGCCAGCTTCGCGACCCTTGGCGACCTCATCATCGCTGAGCCAAAGTGCATGATCGGCTTCGCTGGCCCCCGCGTGGTGAAGGAAACGACTCACGCCGACCTGCCCCCCGGCTTCCAGACCGCCGAGTTCATGCTCCAGCACGGCCTCGTCGATATGATCGTCGAGCGCAAAGACATGCGTGCCACGCTGGCGAAGGTGCTGCGTTACACCGTGAAGTAGGCCTCCGCCACTCATTCGAGCCAGTTTTCAAGCCGCAGATCAGGCACCTTGGCGAAATCGACCGCGTTGCGGGTGAGCAAGGTTACATCATGGGCGAGCGAAATGGAAGCAACCTTCAGGTCCATGGTGCCGACTCGGACTCGTTTCGCCTTCAGGTCGCGGAGAATTCTCGCGCTATCCGCATCCCAGGGCAGCACCAGAAAGGCGGCTAGGAACTCGATACGTTCCACCAGCTCGGCGTAAGGTTGGATTTGTTCGTCAGGATCGTGTTTGGCGTGGAGAGCTGCCAGCAGGCCACTGAGCTGCTCATCGACGTTCACCACCGTGGTAGCCACCTCCTGACCTGATTCCGCCAGCAGATCCAGTAGTCGCTGCCCGAGGGCATTCCGGTAGCCCAAGGCCGTCAAATGGTCAGTGTCCAGCACAAGCATGACCATCAACCTTCCTGCTGATTTTGCTTCTGGCGATACTCCCTACCGAGGCGGTCCACCTCACGGGCAAAGGCCGTGTCACGCAGCTTTCCAGCCGCAGCCCGCCAGTCTTTTTTGACGGAGGTTCCACCGAAAAGCGCGTGCCTCATTTCGGCGAGCGACTCTTCGACGAGGCCCAAGCGTTGTTCCACGGTAGCTTTCATCCTCGTAGAATACGCTTTCACCTCCGCACAGGCAAGCCTTGGATCGAGGCGGTTGGCGAGCCACTTGCTCTTTCCGCCGCATCGGCGAGACTCCGCGCCCTTTTTTGGGCTGCACCATGCCGTTTGAACTTCTCGCCACCGATTCCTCGTCCCACGCCCGTCGTGGTCGGTTGACGACGCCGCATGGCGTGGTGGAGACGCCGGTTTTCATGCCGGTGGGCACGCAGGGCACCGTGAAGGCCGTGCATCCGCAGGAGCTGAAGGCGCTGAATTCACAGATCATCCTCGGTAACACCTACCACCTCTTCGTGAGGCCCGGCATGGAGATCATGAAGGAGGCCGGCGGCCTGCATGCCTTCTCGAACTGGGACCGGCCCATTTTGACGGACAGCGGCGGCTTCCAAGTCTTCTCGCTGGCCAAACTGCGGAAGATCAAAGAGGAGGGCGTTCACTTTCAAAATCATCTCGATGGCACGCCGATGTTCATCGGGCCGGAAACCTCGATGGAGATCCAGGCGACGCTCGGATCGGACATCGCGATGCTTTTCGATGAATGCACGCCCTACCCCTGCGAGGCCAAAGAAGCCTCCAAAAGCCTCGATTTGACCCTTCGCTGGGCGAAACGCTGCCGCGAGTGGATTGATCAAAATCGTCCGCAAACCGGTGGCGGCCCGCAGCAGCACTTCGGCATCGTACAGGGCAGTGTGTATGAGGAGCTGCGCAAAAAATCGGCCCGCGAACTCGTCGCGATGGGTTTTGATGGTTACGCCATCGGCGGGTTGAGCGTCGGCGAGCCCGAGGAGGACATGATGCGCATCGCCGAGTGGGTCACGCCGCTGCTGCCTGCGAATCAAGCCCGCTACGCGATGGGTCTCGGCACGCCGCCGCAGGTCATCGAACTCATCGCCCGTGGCATCGACATGTTTGACTGCGTTTTGCCCACGCGGCTGGCCCGAAACGGCACCGCCTTCACCCACGACGGGATGATGAACTTGCGAAACGCCTGCTACGCCCGCGATTTCCGACCCATCGCCGAGGACACGCATCCGCTCTGCCAGGGCTTCTCACGGGCCTACATCCGGCACCTTGTGATGGCTCAGGAGATCATGGGTTTGCGGTTGATTTCTCTTCATAACCTGCATTTCTACGCGTCCCTCACGTCCAGGGCACGTCAAGCGATCGAACAGGGTTGTTTCGCCGAGTTCCGGGCGGAGGTGGTCGCCCGCTACAAAAACACTCCCTCCCCCGATACCGACTCATGATTTCCCCGCTCTCTCACGCCTTCGTGCTGGCCCAGGCCGCAGGTGCTCCGCCCGCCGGTCTCGGCAATCCGCTGTGGATGTTCGTCATCATGATCGTCATGATGTACTTCATCGCCATCCGTCCGCAGCAGAAGCGCATGAAGGAACACCAGGCCCTCATCGCCAGCGCCAAAGTGGGCGACCATGTCATCATGGAAGGCGGAGAGCACGGCATCATCACCAGCCTCAAGGAGCGCACCGCGATGGTCAAAGTGGCCGACAACGTGAAGATCGAATACGAGCGCACCAAGATCGCCGTCGTGACGAAAAAGTCCGATGTCGTCGAAGCCGAGGCAGCCTAACCCTGACCTCCCCAGTTCCCTTTTTTAGCTTTCCCCAACCATGAACGCCTACGCTACCTTCCTTATCGGAGCCACCCTCCTGCTGATGCTGCTGATCTATGTCGGCACCGCCGTCCACAAGACCAAGCGGCTTGTCGGCACCCTGCTCATCGCCCTCACGGCGGCCTCCTCCTTGCTCACGATCAAGAGCGTCGGCATCCCGCTGGGCATCGACCTTCAAGGCGGCAGCGAGTTCATCGTCGAGCTCCAGCCCGGCAAATCAGATGACGGCACCGCCAAGCCGGTGACCTCCGTCTCCGTCCAGCAGGCCATCGGAATCCTCGAAAAGCGTCTCAACGACGGCACCAAAGATCTCACCATGCAACCGCAGGGTGAGACCCGCATCGTCATCCAGATGCCCGGCGTGAAGCCTGAGGAAATCGACGGCATCCGCAAAAAGATCCAGCAGGTGGCGCATCTCGAGTTCCGCATGACGCATCCTGATTCCGGCTACCAGCAGAAGGAAGACGAGTTGAAGGCCGCCCAGGCCAGTGGCGTGCGAGACCCTTCTTTCGAGCTGCTTCCCCAGAAGCCCCGCAAGGACAAGATGGGCAAGGAAATCCCCCAGCCGGACCTCGTGGTGAAGCGCCGCGCCGAGTTTGAAGGCAAGCATGTGGACCGCGCCGGCGCCACCTTCGACTCCGAAGGATGGACTGTGCTGCTCAAGATGAACAGCGAGGGCACCAAGCTCTTCGACGCCACCGCCGAGGTCAATCAAGGCCGCCGCATGGCCATCATCGTGGACGGCGTGGTCATCTCCGCTCCCGTGCTGCGTGAAAAGCGCTACAACGGCAATGCCAGCATCACCGGTGACTTCGACCAGGAGGAAGCCTTCACGCTCTCCACCTTGCTGAACAACCCGCTGGAAAACCCGATGCGCATCCAGTCCGAGAGCACCGTTTCCTCCGCCTACGGCCAGTCCTCCATCGACCAAGGCAAGTGGGTGGGCATCGCCGCTCTCGCACTCACCACGTTGTTCATGGTCTTCATCTACCGCCTCGCCGGTCTCGTGGCCATCATCGGTCTCGTGGTGAACATGTGCATCCTCTTCGGTGCGCTGGCCTTGTTCCAGTTCACGCTCACCATGCCCGGCATCGCCGGTCTCGTGCTCACCATCGGCATGGCCGTGGATGCGAACGTGCTCATCTATGAACGTCTGCGAGAGGAAATGGAAGCCGGCAAGACCCTCGCCGGCGCTCTCGAAGCCGCTTACGAGAAGGCTTTCTCCGCCATCGCGGACTCGAACATCACCACACTCATCTCCGCCGTTATCCTCTTCGCCATCTCCGGCGGCCTCGTGAAGGGCTTCGCCGTCACGTTGATGATCGGTCTGCTCTCCTCGATGGTCGGTGCCCTCATCGTCACCCGCGTGATCTTCATGTGGGTGGTGGACAAGAACATCCTCACCAAGATCCACACCACCCGCATTATCCCCGACAAGGTCTTCGACATCCTCGGCAAGGCTCCAACCTTCATCATCGCCTCGCTCGTCGTCACCGCCATTTCCTTCGCCACCCTCGGGGTGAAAGGCAAATCCGGCCTCGGCATCGACTTCCGCGGTGGTGGCCGTGTGGACGTCGTGCTCGCCCCTGGCAAGACCATCGCCGACAGCGAATTCGACGCTCTCATCAAGCCTCTCCGGCAGCCCGTCACCCAGGAAAGCCCACAAGGAGCCGAAATCGGCACCTACTACCTTCAGCGCAAGGCTGACCCCGCCACCGGAGCCACGAACATCTCCATCCGCTGCGAAGAGCTCAGCGGCGCGGTCATTGAGAATGCCATCAAAGGCAAGTGGAAGGACGGCACCATTACTGGCACCAGCATCGCCACCGTGGGTGCGGTCATCGGGGATGAGGCCATGGTTTCCTCGCTCTGGGCCATGGCCCTCGCCCTCGTCGCCATCTTCGTTTACCTCATGTTCCGCTTCGAGTTTGCCTTCGCTCTCGGTGCCAGCGTCGCGCTCTTCCATGACGTGCTGATGGTCCCCGGCCTCTGCGTGCTCTTCGGCCAGGAGCTCAGCATCATCCACGTCGGCGCCCTGCTCACCATCGCGGGTTACTCGATCAACGACACCATCGTGGTGTTTGACCGTATCCGTGAGGAGATCCATCGCGGCAGCGGCGGCTCCCTGCGTGACACGATGAATGAGGCCATCTGCAAGACCCTCTCCCGCACGCTCCTCACCGGCCCCACCGCCCTTGCTCCGATGATCGTGCTGCTCTTCCTTGGCAATCCCGCCATGCTCGAGTTCGCCATGCCGATCACCATCGGCGTGTTGCTCGGCACCTACTCCTCCATCTTCATCGCC
>JBEIGR010000197.1:0-8605 GCA_040381795.1 Verrucomicrobiaceae bacterium
GATGCGCTTGAGGAGGCCGCGATGGGCGAGGTGGTTCAGCCCGCGCTCGCCGCGATCCCCCTGACCGGCGCAGTAGAAAAGCGTGAGATCGTGAGGCGTGCCGGTTTGTAAAAACCGCCGCTCCAAAGCTGCCGTGAGCATGTCAGGATGCCCGGCCCCCACAAAGCCGCCCACAGCAATCGTAACGCCCGATGGAATGGCAGCAATGGCTTCATCAGCGGTGGAAAGGCGGGCCGGGGAACGCATGGGCAGCCCGCTTTTTAGTGGGCGCAGCCTCCGGCGGCAAGAGTCCTCCTCGTGAAGCCCGCAAATCGCTATTTCCTACTTTACACATCGAGAATTGGGTGAATAGATCGCGCCCCGCCCATGAACCCTGAACAACTCGCCGCCCTCAATGATGACGCCAAAGGCAAATCGCCCTCGGAAATCATCGAAATCGCCCTCGCTCACGCGGATGGCCAGGCGGCCGTGACGACGAATTTTCGCCCCTACGAGGCCGTGATCCTGCATTTGGTCACGAAGGCCAATGCCGACGTTCCGGTGCTCTGGATCGACCACGGCACGAATCTGCCGGAAACCTACCGTTTCGCCGAAAAGTGCCGCGCCCAGCTCACGCTGAATTTGAAACCCTACCTGCCACTCATGACCGCTGCGCATTGGCTGGCGCTGAATGGCGGCCAGGTGCCGATGCCAGACGAAGTCGAGCGTGTCGAATCCTTCAGCCGCATCATGAAGCTGGAGCCGTTCGAGCGCGGCATGCGTGAACTGGCCCCCAAAGTGTGGATCACCGCGCTGCGTCGCGAACAAAACCCGCAGCGGGCCGCCACGCTGGCCCCCTTCATGTGGGACGCGAAGTTCAACTGCCTCAAAGTGAACCCCATCCTCGACTGGACGCCCGTCGAGATGGACGCCTACCTCCTCGAGCACGCACTGCCGAACGAGCGCACCTACTACGATCCCGCCAAGGGCGATGAAAAACACGAATGCGGCCTGCACGCGAAGCTCGTGACCGATAAAGCCTGAATTCTATAGCCGAAAAAAACGAAAAGAATCCGAAAGACTCAGACCGCCTTTTTTCGCCCCTTTTTCGATTTTTTCGGCCACCAAAACCATGGATTTCCTCACTCCAGAGTTCGGCCTTTACGTCGCCGCCGGCTTCGTCGCTCAATTGATCGATGGAGCGCTCGGCATGGCCTATGGCGTCAGCGCGTCGTCGCTGCTCATGGCCTTCGGCGTGCCGCCGGCAGCCACGAGTGCCACGGTGCATGCGGCGGAGTGCTTCACGACGGGTGCCTCGGCCATTTCGCATCATGCGTTTGGGAATGTGGACCGCTTTTTGTTTCGCAGGCTGCTCATTCCTGCGGTCATCGGTGCCATCATCGGGGCGTATCTGCTCTCCAGCATTGGCGATGTGCTGAAGCCCTGGGTTTCTGGCTATTTGATCCTCATGGGCATCGTCATCGTCATCAAAGCCTTCGTTCGCGTGGCTCCGAAAAATGTCACCACTCACCTCACGCCGCTGGGTTTCTTCGGTGCTCTGGTCGATGCGATGGGCGGTGGTGGCTGGGGCCCGATTGTCGCCTCGAACCTCATCGTGCGGGGCAATGATGTGCGCATCACCGTCGGCAGCGTGAATGCCGTCGAATTCTTCGTCACGCTGGCCGCCAGCATTACCTTTTTCCTCACCATTGGCCTGACGCATTGGAGCATCATCCTCGGTCTCGCCATCGGTGGCGTCATCGCCGCGCCTCTCGGAGCGTGGGCCGCCAAGCGCATCCCGCACAAGCCCTTCATGATCTTTGTCGGCCTTCTTGTCATCGCCGTGAGCACTCGCAATCTCCTCAAAGCCTTCGCCATCATTTAATCCGTCATGTCATCCATCACGCATCTTCAATTCCTCGAATCCGAGGCCATCTACATCCTCCGCGAAACCGCTGCGCAGTTTGAAAAGCCCGCGCTGCTTTTCTCCGGCGGCAAAGACTCTATCGTGATGGCCTGGCTCGCTCGGAAGGCCTTTTATCCCTCCCGTTTGCCCTTCAAGCTCCTCCACGTCGATACCGGCCACAACTTCCCTGAGGCCATGGAATACCGTGATTGGTTCGTGCAGGAAATCGGCGCGGATCTCGTCGTCGGCCTCGTGCAGAAATCCATCGACGAAGGCCGCGTGCAGGAAGAAAAAGGCCACAACGCCTCCCGCAACAAGCTGCAAACCGTCACCCTGCTCGACACCATCGAGGAGCATCAATTCGACGCCTGCCTCGGTGGTGGCCGCCGCGATGAAGAGAAGGCCCGCGCCAAGGAGCGCTTCTTCTCCCACCGCAACGAATTCGGCCAGTGGGACCCGAAGAACCAGCGCCCCGAACTCTGGAACATCTTCAACGGCCGCAAACACTTCGGTGAGCACTTCCGCGTCTTCCCGCTCTCGAATTGGACCGAGATGGACATCTGGCAATACATCCGTCAGGAGAACATCCCGCTTCCGAGCCTCTACTTCAGCCACCAGCGCAAAATCATCGAGCGCCACGGCCAGCTCCTCGACGCCAGCACCGGCATTATCCCGCTGCTCGATGAAGAAAAACCCCGCGTGAAAGAGATGATCATCCGCTTCCGCACCGTCGGCGACGCCACCTGCACCGGCGCCGTCGAATCCACCGCCAGCACCATCGACGACATCGTCGCTGAAGTCGCCGCCGCCCGCCAAACCGAACGCGGCACCCGCGCCGACGACAAACGCAGCGAAACGGCCATGGAGGACCGCAAAAAAGAAGGCTATTTTTGATTTCTGAACCTGTGCTATTCTGCGCCCATGAACGCCGCCGTCCTCAGCCCCGTCGATACTCTTCTCGAAGCCGCCAAGCGCCTAACCAATCGTGAGCAAGGCGAGTTCCTGGATCGTTTTCTCGATCTAAACTACGATGGAAACGATAGTGATGAAGAACAGCCGCTCTCCCCCGAATGGATGGCCGAGATCAAACACCGGATCGCCCAGGATGAAGCTGGTTTGTCCGAATGGATTCCTGCCGAGGATGTCATCTGCGGACTACGCGACACCCTTTCCCAACCTGCATGAAGGTGATTTTTGAACGGGGCGCGGAGCGAGATTTGCAGGAGAGCTTGAGGTGGTATCGCAAACGCAGCGATCAAGCGGCCAATAACTTCATCACCGAGGCTCAAAGCGCCGTTTACAGCCTCTCTTCCGACCCTTTCAAAAACAGGCAGGTCGCCCCCGATGTCCGAGCCATCAAGTTCAAGAGATACCCCTACTGCCTCATTTACAAAATCATCGACGAAACCGTCCGCATTTACGCCGCCGCACACGAAAAACGCCGCACCGGCTACTGGAAACACCGCCTGAACTAATTTCATGACCTCCACCACGCTCAACCCCACCGAATCCTCTCTTCTTCGTTTCACCACCGCTGGCAGCGTGGACGACGGCAAAAGCACGCTCATTGGCCGCTTGTTGTATGACTCGAAGTCGATCTTCGAAGACCAGCTCCTCGCCGTGGAAGAAAGCTCCAAGCGCCGCGGCGATGCGCATGTGAACCTCGCCTTGCTGACCGATGGCCTCCGCGCGGAACGCGAACAGGGCATCACGATTGATGTGGCGTATCGTTACTTCGCCACGCCGAAGCGGAAGTTCATCATCGCCGACACGCCGGGGCACATTCAATACACGCGCAACATGGTCACGGGGGCCTCCACGGCCGATCTGGCGATCATCTTGATCGATGCCCGTCTCGGCGTGATCGAGCAGACGATGCGTCACACCTACCTCGCGAGCTTGCTACGCATCGGGCACATCGTTTTGGCGGTGAACAAGATGGACCTCGTGAACTTCGACCAGGCCGTCTATGACAAGATCGTGGGCGAGTACATGAAGTTCGCCAGCGGACTCGAAAACCTGCCACAGGTCACGCCGATCCCGATGAGCGCCCTCCATGGCGACAACGTGGTCGAGAAATCCGAGGCGACGCCTTGGTATACCGGCCCATCCTTGCTCCAGCACCTCGAAACCGTGCAGGTGCATAGCGAAACCGCCGCCGATGCGGCTCGTTTCCCCGTGCAGTGGGTCGTGCGCCCCATTTCAGACCGCGAAGACGCCAAACTAGGCAATCTGCACGACTATCGTGGCTTTGCCGGCCGCATGGCCAGCGGCACCTTCCGCGTGGGCGATGACGTGCTCGTCTATCCGTCCGAGATGAAGACGAAGATCACCGGCATCCACACCTTCGAAGGTCCGCAGCAGGAAGCCATCCCGCAGCTCAGCTACAGCATCACCGTCGCCGACGAGATCGACACCTCCCGTGGCGGCATGATCGTGAAAGCCCATGAGCCGGTGCAGACCGCGCAGGAGTTCGACGCCATGATCTGCTGGTTCGCCGACAAAAAGACCCTCAAGCCCCGCGGTCGCTTCCACCTCCGCCACACCACGAACGACGTCCGCGCCGTCGTCACCGAGGTGCATTACAAGGTGAACATCAGCACCCTCGAAAAGAGCGCCGAGAGCAAAGAGTTCCACCTCAACGACATCGGCTGCGTCCGCATCCGCAGCGCCACGCCCATCTTCTTTGATTCTTATTCGAAGAACCGCACCACCGGCAGCTTTGTGCTCGTCGATGAACAAACCAACAACACCGTCGCCGCCGGCATGATCCTCAAACCACTGGCTGATGTCGGCGACGAGGATGCGGAAGTGGCGATTTGAGCCATCCAGCTACTGCTTTCGCAGCCAGGCCTGCTCCTCCGGCATAAGCAGCTCGGAGGGGAGCTGATGGAGGATTTTCTGTGCTTGCTCCAGCTCACCCGCCGCCAGCAGCAAGCCGCCGAGCACGGCCCGCTCGCCGGGGAGCCAGTCGGTGGCTGTTTGGAGGGCTTTGAGCTCGCTTTGAACGAGTTCGGAGCTGCCTTGCTTATGGAGTAGCATGGCATTGAGAAGGTGCTCACGGGCGTCGTGAACTGGGTTGATCAACACCACGTCGTTGCCGGTGAGGAGTTGGAGGTAGGCTAGGCGCAGGCGGCGGCTGGCGTTGTCAGGAGTCAGTTCCACGAGCTGCCGGGCCGTGCGAAGCAGGCCTGTGGTGTCTCGAGCGCGGGCATAGGACTGGTGCGCGGCGTCCAGTGCAGTGATTTTATCCAGCGTACTTCGTGCGGCTGTGGCTTGTGCCTCGGAGATGCTGGCGGCGAGGGTGTGGCGGCCCAGCGTGGTGGCAGACTGCTGAATGAGATGCGCCATCGTGTGATCAGGGCCGAGTTTGCGGGTCTCGATGGTTTCCCAGGCTTTGCGCAGATGCTGCTCGATGCGCGGTGAGGCGGGATCACTCCAGCTCTCCTCGCAGGCCTGCCAGACGTAGCGGTGCGCGGGATCCATCTGCCGGGCGATGGGATCATCCAGCAGGGCACGGAGTTCCGTGCCGTGGCGGAGCTGGGCATGGGCCACGAGCTGGAAGTCCAGCCACCGCACGGGCTGCCGCTCACGCAGCAGTGCACCGTATTTTTTCAGGTAGCTGATCGTCTCGGCAGCATGGTGTCCCAGGCTGAGCAGGTCGAGGAAGCGCAACTGCGTCTCCACATGTCGCGTGCGGGCGACGCGGTCTCCCTCCTTGGTGATCAATGTGGCACGTTGCTCCGCAGGCAGGGCGTGGAGGAGCTTGGCGAAGGCCTCGTCACGCATAGCGGTGGAGGCGTTCGACGTGGGGTCTTCCATGAGTTGGAGCAGTTCGCGGGCCTCGGCGGCTTCCAGGACCGGGGACTTTAGCAGCAGCAGGACGGCTTGCGTAGCATGCGGGCTATTGGCACGTATTTCCTGCCAGAGCACCTCTTTGACGGCAGCGGGGAGCGGTTTCCCTTCGGCGGTGGTCAGCCGGGCCTCCAGACGGGCTTGCCACCAGCCGCCCGCGCTCTCCTGCGGCAAACGGTCTCGCATGCTGCTGAGGAACTGGCGTGCAAAGCGCGGGCCGCTGTGCAGCAGGCGCAGGTCCGTCTCCAGTGCGGCGGCCTCCCAACTGGCGCGGGCCTCCGGCGGCACTTCGTCGAGCGCTTTTTGCGCACGCTGGGGATCGCTGCTGTCCAGCAGGGCGCGAGCCATTTGCAGGGTGACCCAGGGATCACGCGGGGCGGTATCGCGCAGCTTTTTCAGCATGTCCAGCACCTCGCTGGGCGGTGCCATCGTGTGGATGAGCAGCTCCGCGCTGGTGCGCAGCAGCTCCGGCGGTGGATGGCCTGGGGGGCTGTGAGTCCAGGCCTACCGCAGGTGAGAGAGAGCCGCCTGCCACTGCTGCTGCGCGGCCGCCGCACGCGTGGCGGCCAGCAGGTGGCTTAGGCGGTGGGCGTCCCAGGCTGCACGCAGCGGCGCGGCGAAGAGCAGGGCCAGCAGCACCAGCGCCCCCACACCAAAACCGAGCCACACCCACCGCAGGCTGCGGTGGTAGGCGCGGCGGGCGTGGTCTCGGGTCCTGAAGGAGGAGGTCATGGGATTGGGGAAAAAGGGAGGGTTCAGCGGTTCCGTCACGGTGACTGGCCGGTCCGCACAGTCGCCCGTCTGCCGGTCGATCTGAAAGAAACGCGAAATTCAGTTTTTGACATTTAAGTTTTTTTTAGAAACTAGAAGTTTTCGAGTTCCAACGATCCATGGCCCGACCGCCGTCCATCTGCCTCCTCGCCACCCTTCACTCCAATACCACGATGAACCTGACCACCATCCTCTCACGCCGCCGTTTCGTGCCCGCCCTGCTGGCGGCTTGTCTCCTCCTCGGCGCTGGCAGCAGCTTTGCCGCCATCACGCTCACGATCAATACCACAACTGAGACCTATGCATGGTCGAATACAGGAACTCAGGTGGGTGATACGGGCGGAAATGTCTTGTTTTTGGGAACCTCCACCATTGGCGCTGCCACAGGCACAGGCACCGGATCAGGTTCCATCACTGCATCACCCAACATTACAGCTTCGGGAAGCATTGGCTCGCTCGCAGTTTTAACCGGGAGCGCGGATTTGTTTGCCATTCTTGGCACCACCAGCGCAGGCTCAGAAACCTATTCTGCCACGGGAAACGGCACGTCCTACAGCTATGCCTCTCTGGCAGGGGCCGAAAAGGCTTCGCTGGCGGCACTGAACAACGCGCCGCTCTATTTTTTCACATCGGGAGGGATCCTCGGTTCGCAGGCAGGGTCGATCACCGTGACAAGCGTGCCGGAGCCAACCCGGATGGTGCTGGCGCTGGGCGGGCTGGGGGCGCTGAGCCTGCGCCGCCGGAGAAAGGCCTGAGGCGGAGTAAAAGCCAGGCCAGCACGAAGCATCCCCGAGGGCGTCCCAGCGACGCCCTTTTATTTGGGTGGAGATGTGGGAGGCGCATGAAATCGAAAGCCGACAGCAGCCACCGGCCGATCTTCTTCGACTCCTACACCCAAAACCGCACCACCGGCAGCTTCGTGCTCGTCGATGAGCAAACCAACAACACCGTCGCCGCCGGCATGATCCTCAAACCGCTGGCCGATGTCGGTGATGAAGATGCGGAAGTCGCGATCTAGGGCGTGTTTGAAAACCACCCAGAGACACCGAAGACGCGCCAGCAGAGTAGCCATCTCGCTCCGTCGAGATGAGCGAAAGGCTTTCGCCTGTATGAAGGATACTTGGGGACCATGAACCGTTAAGCTCGCCACGCGGCTTGCTCATCTCGCGGAGCGAGATGGCCACTTTGCTTTGCCTGATCGTCGTCGACAGGTTTTCAAAACCCGGCCTAGGAGCGATAACTCCAGAAGGAACTAGGAAACGGCGTTGACGCTAGACTGGCGATGTCTCGCTCGTTCCAGCGGCATGCCGCGACTTCTTTTCCTCTTCCTTTTTGTCTCCACCAGCATCGCTTTCGAGCCAGTTCATGAAACCTTCGGGCCGGATTTCGATGCGAAGCGTTTCCTGACGCCGATCCCAAATAAAAATACGAGCGTTCGCGAGGGCGTACTGTGGACGCGTGGCTCCAGCGGCGGGAAATATCCACCCATGGTCTATCTGCCCGTTGAGGGGAAGGACCTCACGATCTCCTTTCGCTACCGGCATCTTGCAGCGGGCGGATGGTTGTGGTTCTTCGTCGATGGCGACGATGGCTTCGGCAGCGAGGACCACATGCTGCGTGTCAAACTGCTGCGTGAGGGCATACAGCTCGAAGTCGATGCGCACTCGAAAGACCTCAAACATCCGCTGCTGCAAAAGAATCGTCTGCCGGACAAAAAGAGCGGCGCTTACCGGCTGAACGAGGTCTTCCCGCTCGAAAAAGTCGATCTAAGCGCCAACACTTGGCACACGGTGAAACTCATCTTCCGTGGCGAGGAGGTCATCCTCACGCTCGATGGCAAATCATGGTCCAAAACACTCAAGCGGGCCAATTTCAATGCCACCAAGCGCAAACTCCTCTGGATGCAAAACGGCGGCGAAGCTGGCATCGAGCTGGATGACATCCAAGTGACCTCAACGACGCCATGAAGCTCCTCGCTTTCTTTCTCTTCGCCCTTTGCCCTTCGCTCTTCGCCGCACCGAACATCATCCTCATGATGGGCGATGATCACGGCTGGGAGGAGACGGGCTATCACGGGCATCCGCATGTGAAGAC
>JBEIGR010000198.1:0-8573 GCA_040381795.1 Verrucomicrobiaceae bacterium
CACATTGCCGGCCGGGCTGAGCCTTTCCTCCTCAGGGGTGATCAGCGGCACCCCCACCACCAGCGGAACAACACCAATTACAATCGCGGTCACGGATGCCAACCGCTCGGCGGTCAGCCGCAGCTATAGCGTCTTTGTGCGGCCTGCGACCCTCATCACGATCTCGCCCGCCACACTGCCGGCGGCAAATCCCGCAGTGCCTTATCAGGTGACACTCAGCGCCACGGGAGGCACCAGCCCTTACGCATGGGCCGTGTCCAGCGGCAGCCTGCCGCCGGGCCTCACGCTGAATGCCTCGACGGGGGTGATCTCGGGCACCTTCGCCAGCACGGCGACCGCGACCACAAACAATTATCCTTTCCGCATCCGGGCGACTTCCAGCAATGGTTCCAGCGGACAGCGTGACTACATCCTCACCACGGGCGGTGTCCTCCCGCCGCTGACCATCAGCCCCAGCAGCCTCGCGCCCGCCTCGGTCGGCACAGCTTTCAGCCAGAGTTTCTCGGCTTCCGGAGGCACCGCGCCCTATGTATGGTCAGTCTCCGCAGGCACACTGCCAGCCGGGTTGTCATTGAACACCTCCACCGGCATCCTTGCCGGCACCCCGACAGCCGCCGGCACCCAATCCTTCTCCCTCCGCGCCATGGACTCCAGCGGACGCAGCGGCACCATCGCGCTGGTCCTCACCATCCAAGCCGGTGCCAATCTGGGCCTCGGCAATCTGATCTGGGCCGATTTGAATGAAAACGGCCTGAAAGACTCGAACGAGCCGGGGCTGGGTGGCATCCAGGTGCGGCTGCATGCAGCCAGTGCCAATGCCGCCACTGACGCACCATTGATGACCACCGTGACCAGTTCCTCCGGCATCTATGGCTTCCAGGTGGCCAATCCAGGTTCCTATGTGGTCTCCTTCATGCCTCCGAACACCTACCCTGCGGCGAGCCGTGTCTCAGTGGCGCTGGACAATGGCATCGACAACGACAGCAATGCACGCCAGACCGGCGGAACCGGCACGCTGGTGACCAGCCCGGTCATCACCCTCGGTGCGGGCGTGGAACCCCCGGGAGGCGGCACTGGAAAAACAGACAACACCGTCGATTTCGGACTGATTGCCGTCTTGAGCGCCCCCATCACGATCAGCTCCTCCCCGCCTGCCCCGGCGGTGGCGGGCACGGCCTACTCCCACACCTTTACCGTGATTGGCGGCATCGCACCTTATGCATGGAGCCTCTCAGCGGGAACGCTGCCCGCAGGTCTCGCCCTCAGTTCGTCGGGCGTGCTCTCCGGCACGCCGGTCAGTGCCAGCACGAGTGCCAATTTCACCGTGCGTGCCACGGACAGCATCGGCAGAAGCATCACCATGACCTACTCATTCAGCGTCTCCAGCGGCTCCACAAGCTACCCGTCCAGCTTTGTGCTGTGGCAGCAGCAGAACAGCTTGATGGGCACGGCTTTGGAGGATTCGGACGCGGATGGAAGCCCCAACCTGCTGGAATACGCCCTGGGAACGCCACCAAGGTCCGGCACCGGGCTTGCCGGACGATTCTCCCTGGCCAAATCCACCGTTACCACATCCACCAGCGGCACGACTTCAGGAGGCACAGCCACCACCACTCTGACGGGCATGATCCAGGCAGAGGTCTCACGGCCCTCAGGGGGGCAAAACGACCTCATCTTTGTCCTCGAGGCCATTGGTGATCTCGCCGGCTCGCCTGCTGGCTGGAGGCCTGTGAGCATCCTGCCCACCATGCAAACCACCGCGGGCGGCCTGATCCGGAGAGTGTGGCAGGCGCTCGAAAGCCCCACCAGCACGGCCACCGGCCTGCTCAATGCCCAGCGCGGTTTCGTCCGTCTGAGGGTCAGCCTCGATGCGGATCTCAACGGCATCCCCGAGGCAACGGTCGTCACCCCGGCGCTTGGCTGGATGCGCTTGAGTCCCGCAGGGGGCTCTTCTTTGAGCCTCGGCATGCCATTTGTGCTGCCCGCCACATATGGCTGCCAGGTCGTCGCTCTCGAGGGGGGGAATCTCCTGCTTGGCAACACCGCAGGCGGTATGAACGCCCAGTCTCCAGGCTTTGCTGAACTGCTCTCCGGAGGCCGCCAGTTCTACGTCGAAATTGTCTCCGGGGCGGCAGAAGGTCGTCGTTATGAGATCGACGAGGCCCTCACGATCAGTGGGAATGGCTCCACGATTGTCCTCGATCTCTCCAGTCCGCTCAACACCGGCGTGCCAGTCGCCGCCCAGCTCATCGGCTCGCGCATTGTGGTCCGCCCCCATTGGACGCTCGGCAGCGCCTTCGATCCGGCTGAATTCCTCGGCGGCGCCGCAGTCACCGGGGCTGACCCTGCCTCTCAGCACCGTCTTAATAGCCTGAACGCGGATGGCATCACCTACACTACCTTTGCGGTCACTGGCACCAGCACCGGTCCCAAGTGGTCGAATACCGCCGAAGCTGGCTCCGCAGATCTCAACAACCGGGTCATCCGTCCTGATGAGGGGCACATCCTTCGCGTGGCTGCCACCCGCAGCCTTGCGTTCACGCTTCTCGGCCAGGTGCGTGAAACCGCCTTCGCTCGACCCCTCGCCGCCACTCCGCAGCTCCTCGCCAATCCCTGGCCTATGGCCCTCACCCCCGTTGCCCGCGCCCTCACCAGTGCCAGCGGCTTCGTCCCCGGCACCACCGCCGCCACGGCCGACAACATCATCACCTTCGAAGGCGCCATCGGCGTCAATACCGATCTCCTCCGCAGCTACTTCCTGACCGGCGACACCGCCGCCACCCAGACCTGGCAACCCGTCAACGCCGCCGATCCAGCCCTCCACGTCCCCCCCGCCAGCGCCGCCTTCTTCCGCCCCCTCGCCCCCCGCCCCACCTGGCTCCAGCCCCGCCCTTGGACCCCGTGAGTGAAAACCTCGCGACTCACTAGCCGCCGCTCCCGCTTCAAAAATCAGCAATCAGCAATCGACATTCCCCGCTCCCAAAACCCCAGATTGCTGAACTTCCATTGCTGATTGCTGAACGGGGGCCGCCAAGGAGCCGAGAGCATAGGACGCAGGGCTGAAACCAGCACAAAACCTCCGCCTCTTTGCCCCTCTGCGGCAAAAACGAGTTTGAGAAATACCGCGCAGTCCGCATCCCCCTGATTTTCGTCCTCACCCCACCGCGAAATCTCGCCCCGCTGAACTTCTGCTTGCCAAAACATCCTTCGATGCCAGAATCGCGGCCCTCAACCCACCAAAAACACACCTTGCCGGCAAGTTGCTGGTAATTTCATACCTCACATGAGCGAAGCCTCCACCATCGATTCCGCCTCCTTCAAGCTGCATGCCAATGACACCGGCAGCTCTGACGTGCAGATTGCCATCCTCACGAAGCGAATCAACGAACTGACGCAGCACCTCGCCGCGCATCAAAAAGATCATTCTACCCGTCGTGGCCTCCTGCAAATGGTCGCCCGCCGCCGCAAGCTGCTTGATTACCTCAAGCTGACCGCCAACGAGCGCTATCTGGCCGCCATCAAGGGCCTCGGCCTCCGCCGCTAACCTCCAAATTTACCGAAGGGTGATGCCACACGCATCGCCCTTCGTGTTTCAGAGCGTCGAAGCCTAGAGCGAAGAGCACAGAGTCATTATCAGGACGCATGATCGTCCTCATTTTTGGCGCAGCCTTCTCCTCAGCTCGTATCCGAAAACCGGAGCCTGTCTCTTCGCCCTACGCCCTCAGCCCTTCGCGGCTGCCCTTTCCCCTAAACACACAAACCAAAACACACTGCCACCATGGCTATCCACACACAAAACATCCAGCTCGGCGCTGGAACCCTCCAGATCGAAACCGGCAAATTTGCCAAACTCGCCGACGGCGCCGTCACCGTCCGTCTCGGTGATACCATCGTACTCGTCACCGCCGTCTCCGCCACGAAAGTGAAGGACGGCCAGGACTTCTTCCCCCTCTCCGTCGAGTACAAGGAAAAAGCCTCCGCCGCAGGCCGCTTCCCCGGTGGTTACTTCAAGCGTGAAGGCCGCCCCACGGAAAAGGAAATCCTCACCTGCCGCATGACGGACCGCCCACTGCGTCCGCTCTTCCCGAAAGGCTACTACTACGACACCCAGGTCGTCGCCATCCTCCTCAGCGCTGATGGCGAGAACGACCCGGACATCTGCGCCATGAACGGCGCTTCCGCCGCTCTCTGCGTCTCCGACATTCCCTTCGCTGGCCCAGTCGGCGCTGTGCGCATCGGCCGCCTCAACGGTGAGTTCGTCATCAATCCCACCCAGGCCCAGCGTCTCGATAGCGACCTCGACCTCGTTTACGTCGGCAACAAGACCGACGTCATCATGATCGAAGGTGCCGCCAACGAACTGCCTGAGGCTGAATTCGTCAAAGCCCTGCACTTCGCTCAAGCCGAAGTCACCAAGATCGTCGCTGCCCAGGAAGAGCTCACCAAGCTCGCTGGCAAGCCGAAGCGTGAAGTGCCTCTCATGCTGGTGAAGGACGAACTCCTCGAAATCGCCTACGCCGTCGCTGGCGACCGCATCGAAGGCGCTCTCTACACGCCGTCCAAAGTCGCCCGTGGCAAAGCCGTCGGCGCTTTGAAAGACGAAGTCACCGAGGCCATCAAAGCCAAGTTCCCCGAAGCCACCAGCTTCGAGGTCAGCCAGGCCTTCGACTACCTCCAGAAGAAAGCCTTCCGCATCTCCATCCTCGATAAGCAGAGCCGTTGCGACGGTCGTGGCATCGACCAGCTCCGCCAGCTCTCCGGTGAGGCCTCCGTGCTTCCCCGCACCCACGGTTCCGCCAGCTTCACCCGTGGCGAAACGATGGCTCTTTCCATCGCTACCCTCGCCCCGGCTGACGAAGCCCAGGAAATGGACACCTACGCTGGTGGCCCTGAGTCGAAGCGCTTCATCCTTCACTACAACTTCCCTCCCTTCTCCGTCGGTGAAACCGGCCGCTTTGGTGGTCAGAACCGTCGTGAAATCGGTCACGGTGCTCTCGCTGAGCGCTCCATCGAGCCTGTCATCCCAGCCAAGGAAGTCTTCCCCTACGCCATCCGCGTGAGCAGCGAAGTCATGGAGTCCAACGGCTCCACCTCCATGGCCTCCGTCTGCTCCGGCGTCATGGCCCTGCTCGACGCCGGTGTGCCGCTCATCCGCCCCGTCGGCGGCATCAGCGTCGGCCTTGTGACCGAGTTCGACGGCGACAACATGAAGCGCTACCTCACCATGCTCGACATCATCGGCAGTGAGGACCACTTCGGCGACATGGACTTCAAGCTCTGCGGCACCAGCGAAGGCGTCACCGGCTTCCAGCTCGACCTCAAGCTCCCCGGCCTCCCGCTCAGCATCCTCGAAGAAGGCATCGTCAAAGCCAAAGCCGGCCGCACCCAGGTGCTCGCCGCCATGGCTCAGGCCATCGCCGAAGTCCGTCCGCTCAGCCCCTACGCCCCACGCATCGAGATCATCAAGATCAACCCTGACAAGATCGGTGAACTCATCGGCCCTGGCGGCAAAAACATCAAAGCCATCCAGGCTGAGTCCGGCGCTGAAATCAGCATCGAAGACGACGGCACCGTGTACGTCTATGCCAACCGCAAAGAAGGCATCGAGCGTGCGATCGAAATGATCAGCGGCACCTCCCAGGAGATCGAAGTCGGCAAGCTCTACACCGGCAAGGTCGTCAGCACGACGAACTTCGGCGCCTTCATGAACCTCGGTGGCAAGAAAGACGGACTGATCCACATCAGCGAACTCGCCGACTTCCGCGTCAACAAGACCGAAGACGTCGTCAAGACCGGCGACATCGTCACTGCCAAGTGCATCGGCATCGACGACAAAGGCCGCATCAAGATGAGCCGCAAAGCCGCCATGAAGGACAAAGACGCCGCCGCCGCCGCTGGTGGTGACGCCGCTCCTGCTCCTGCGGAAGACAACGGCTAATCGCTGACATCAACAGCTCCCAAACTCACGAAGAGGCCGCTTTCGAGCGGCCTCTTTTTTATTCACCCGTTGCCAAACGACTTCGGAAGAGCATTTTCCCTTCATGAAAAGCGCCGCAACTGCCAAAGCTCGACCTGCACGCACTCGTCGGATACCCGAGGCTGTTTTTGCCAAGTATCAAAAAGCATGCGCCACCAAGGGAGAAGGGCAGAACTGGAACGCAGCTGATCTCGTGCGTGAACTTCGTCAGGGACGTTGATCGGTATGCACTTCGCGGACGCCAGCTTTCTCGTGTCTGCCTTTTTGGGGGATCAAAATGGCCCCAGAGCCTGGAAATGGTGGGCAGAAAGTCGCGTGGTGCTCCACGTCACCCCGCTCGTGCTCCTTGAATCGGAAAATGCCATTCGCAGCAGTGTGTTTCAGCGCGGAGTCAGCCAGCGGGAGTCCATTGAAGCTTTGAACCTGCTTAATCGTGCTCTTGCCGATGGTGTGCTGGTCAGGCGGGAGCTTACGAGTCGGAGAATGTATCCCGCAGCGCAGCGCATCTGCATGCGCAACACCGGCCCGGAGACCTTTGGCACCATGGACATCATTCACGTCGCCAGCGCCCAGGAGTTCGGAGCCTCTCATTTTGTCAGCTTTGATCGTGCTCAAAGCAAATTTGCCGCCGCCGAAGGCATGGCTCCTTGTCCGTGACCCAATCGGCCACATCGGCATCGACGACCAAGGCCCCATTAAAATGAGCCGCAAAGCCGCCATGAAGGACAAAGACGCCGCCGCCGCTGCTGGTGGTGACGCCGCTCCCGCTCCTGCTGAAGACAACGGCTAATCGCTGACGCCAACAGCTCTAAAACTCACGAAGAGGCCGCTTTCGAGCGGCCTCTTTTTATTCCTCTTCGTGATCTTCCATTACCCGAGCGGTAACAATGATGTTACCATCATTCGCGATGCGATGAAGTGAATCAAACCATGGAGGGCACCTGCCCGGGTTGTCAGAGATGAAGCATCCAAGCCTGGACTGCGCGAACTCAATTCCTACCAGTCGATTCTCGCGATCAAAGTAAGCGACCACATCTGGCCATCTCATAAATGGTGATGTAAATCGCTCGTCAGTTTCATTGTAGCTCCAATGATTGACAAAACGCTTCGGCAGCAGGCTTTTAGGGATTCGCTTGGTCTTCAAAAACTGAGTCCAAGATTCGTCCATTGTGAAAAGCTGGGAGGTGACGGCTCCTGAGGCAATTTTGCGATAGAAATCACCTAACTCATTAACTGCGTCCAAACTGCCGAACTCGTTTCGCACCTGTACTTCGCGGGCAGGAAGGATGGCGGAACCAATGATCTTCAATGTGACCGTGAGCAAAGCCACGGCTCCAGAGAGCATCAAAAACTGTTCCATTCGGCGTTTCATCCCGAAGCTAATTGAGCGTCATGTTGGATTTGCCGCGACTCGCCTCAATGCCACGAAGCATCTCGCTGGCCGTCTCGTCATCCAGCGTGCCATGCAAATCACCAAACACGCCCACGGCGTCCATCGTTTCCGGCTCGGGAACCAATCTGGCGACCGGATGGTCATTTCGGACGAGCAAGATCTCCTCCTGCTCGCTTTCCAAGCTCATCAGGACCGCGCTGAAATTTCGGACGGCTTCTGCCACAAGGACTGTTTTCATGACAAAAGGCTATCAGAAGGCGGTGAGACAGGCAAGAGGCTCATTCGGCACTTCTGCCTCACTCCACCCGCGAAATCCGCATCGCTCCATTCGCCTGCTATTGGTACAACGAAACAGATCGGCTCGGAATCCATGTTGCCAACCTTCCGCAGTAAGCGCATCCTCTTCCCATGAGCACCGTCGTCCTCGAAAAACTGCCTCAGCCCGTCGCGAGAGCGATTCAGGCAGGTAAGCGCCTTCGTATTACTCACGCGGGAGCCACCATCGCCACGGTGGAACCACAGCAGCCCGTTTCAAAGGCCTCCCGACGGTCCTCCAAAAAACTGACGGCACGCGAATGGATCGCTTCGGTGGGCGGCAAACTGACTGCCCGGCCCGATCTCAATGCGGCCCATATCGTCCGCGCCGGACGCGATCTCGAATAGTCTTTGCGATGCGTTCTGGGATACCAGTGCCCTGCTTTCTTTGGTGCTCAAAGACGAACACTATTCCTAAGCCTGCAAATGGCTTATCGATGACCGGGAACCGCAAATGACCTCGTCTCTGGTGGTGTTTGAGGCGGAGAACCGCCTTCGCGCCTTGCTCCTCAATCGCGACCTGACGGCGGAAGAACATCAGCAACGTCTCACCGCCCTTCGGCTGCTTCTTTCCTCCAAGCTCATCATCGAGAAGCACCTGCGGAAGACACGCAGCCTGTCCGCTGATTGCCGACGGCTCGTCACTATCATCTCACCCGCGACTCCTCATGGCACGATGGACGTGATTCACGTTGCCAGCGCCCGGTTAATGAAAGCGGGCACCTTCATCACTCTGGATCGAAATCAGCGAGGGCTGGCAAAATATAGCGACATGGCCGTGGTCTAACCTCACCCCACCCGCGAGATCCGCATTGCTCCATTCGCCTGCTTTTGGAGGGCGAAGAAGTCCACGACGTTCCAGCCTTCGACCCACTGGCCGTTTTCGAC
>JBEIGR010000199.1:0-8566 GCA_040381795.1 Verrucomicrobiaceae bacterium
CCGAATCCCATCGCCAAAACCATAGCGGAGAGCAGCGACGCACCTGAAACGACAAAACCGATCCGTGGGAGCATCGAGTGCTGTTTTTCCATGCCTCGCCGAATCTGCGAAACCGCCACGCCAAGCGCCCCAAGCACCAAAACCGTCACTCCAAACGGCTCCACGAACCTCAGCACGCCAAAGTGCGTGCAAGTAATCCCCGCCGCCACCAACGGCACCCCTGCGAGAATCGCCACACACGAAAACCGCGTCCAACATCCCGGCGACGCCTTCGCATTCAGCCCCGCCATCAACGGCAGCGTGAACCCCGCATGATGAAAATGCGCCGCCGTGAGCAGCACGATCAGCGGATCAAAGTTCCAAGGCGTCCAATTCGCTCGTTGTGCGACGAGCCACGCGGCTCCGATGGCGGGAAAGATGAACGCAAAGTCGAAACAAAGCTGCCCCGGCGTCTTAATCGGAAGCTGGCGCCAGGCCAGCATCACATCGAATACGACAGCCAGTCGGATGATGAACCAAGGAACCGCGTAAGCGGCTGAAACCATTGAAGGCGGGTTCATGAAGCCGATCGCGAGCAGTGTGGCCGCGATGGTATGCGGAGCCACCATCTTGCTCCAACCCGTCGTCCCAAGGCGGAATCGCTCACCGATTCGGATCAGCAACAACGGCGAAAGCATGAGCAACGCGACCACCCAGAGCGAAATCTGGATTCGTGTATCCCAAAGCCACGTCATGAATGCCCAAAGCAGCAGACCGCCGAGAACCTCGACGACGAACCATTTTTCCGTTGGATGCTTTTCAATCACGCTGTCATCCTCCTCTGCGAATCCCTCACAAACCGGCACTGCCACCATCGTGCCAGTGGAAACCCAAGCCACGCCATCCAGTGCCGCGGATGCGAAAACGCCCGGATCACATACCACACGCTGCCATCGGGCCGTTGTTCGACGGCGAACATCTCCTCGCCACACTCCGCATGCTCAGGCAGCGTGCCATAGACGAAGCCATGCGTAGTTGCCGAGTCACAGCGACGCAGGATGCGGCACGGATTCACCCACCAGAGGCCGCAGATGCGCACCATCATCGCTACGATCTGGCTTGGCGCTTGACCTTTGACCTTCTCACGAGCCACCTCCGCCCATCCAGGAAACATCCACCACGCATCCAGCGCCTCACAGGCCTTCCGCCATGCCTCCTCGCCCTCTCCCAGCCTCACCTCATGCTCATCGGCGATGAAGCCTTCATGGAAAGGTGGCGTGTAGCTCAGCGGCGCATCCTTCCACGTCTCCAGCGCGCTTCGCAGGCTCTCGGGGGATGGTTTTCGCAGGCGAAGCATCCTTTATTATAGAGAGCCAAAGCGTCGTCGGCAAAATCAGAATCTGCGCTCGATCATCTTCACTCCGCGATTGCCAGCCAGCCGTGCGAGGCGATGCTGACCCATCTCGTCCTTCATCCATTTCCATGAAAACATCTCTCCTCACCTTGCTCAGCCTGCTTCTCACCAGCCTCGGTGTCTTCGCTCAGGCCAAGACGCTCTACTTTGAGCACAAAACCGCCGAGGAGGAGACGCAGGTCGCCATCTTCGTCGAAGAAGGATTTGTGAGCGGCACCGAGTACTCCGGCGTGCCGGAAAAAGACAGCGCCTATGGCGAGATCACTGGCACCGTGCGCAAGGACGGCCTCCTCCATGTGACCTTCAATTACATGATCGAAGGCTCCCGTCAGTCTGAGGAGCAACTCCTCAAACTCGATGGTGACAAGCTCTTCATCGGCGAGGGCGAGTTGGAGGAGCGTGGGCCCGGCCAGATGGTGCTGAAGGATCGCGAGAAGGTGAAATTCACCCAGGCTCTCAAACAGCTGCCACTGAGCGAACCCGAACTCGATACCCCCGAAGCCAAATCCATCACCCAGCTCCTGCAGGAGCCTGTGGCAAAGCTTGCCGGCGTGCCGGTGACCTTTGAAGGCCTCGTGCGCATCTCCGGTGATTGGGCGCTCTACATTGGCCCCGTCTCCACCGCTGAAGGCAAGCAGCCGAAGGATGAAGACATCGCCAAGAAGCTCAACGAGCGACAGTTCCAGGGGATCTTGAAAAAGGATGCCAAGGGCGGCTGGAAAGTCCTTCGCTCGGCCTTTGCCAACGAAGACGGCTACTTTGACTATGAAGGTGAATACGAGAACACCCCGTGGCAGCTCACCGATGGCCTTGAAGAGCATTGATCGTCCACTTCATTCCCTTCGCATCCATGCCCGCCACCATCCGCGCCGTGATCTTCGACTTCGACGGCCTCATCGTTGACACTGAAAGCACTGGTTACCACACCTGGAGAGAAATCTTTGCCGAACACGGCCACGAGTTGCCCGTAGAGCTCTACGCCCAAGTCGTCGGCACGGATTTTAACACCAGCTACGACCCGCGTCGCGATCTTGAAGAACGCACCGGCCGCGCTTTCGATTGGGACGCCGTCGAAATCATTCGCAAGACCCGCGAGAGGGAACTGCGCCAGCACTTGCACCTTCTTCCCGGCGTCGCCGATCTTTTGCAGGAAGCCGATGCCCTCGGCCTGCGCATCGCCATCGCTTCCAGCAGCCCGCGCACCTGGATTGATTCGTGGATGGACCAGCTCGGCCTCCACGATCACTTCCATCACATCTCCACCGTCGATGACACCGGCAAGGTGAAACCCGATCCCAGCCTCTTCCTCCACGCCGCCGAAAAGCTCGGCGTGCAGCCCGATGAAGCCGTCATCTTCGAGGACTCCCTCAACGGTCTCCGCGCCGCCCTCGCCGCTGGCATCCGCTGCGTCGTCGCTCCAGGCCCCATGACCCGCCATCTCGACTTCGAAGGCGCTTGGAAGCGCGTCGAGTCGCTTGCCCACGTCACGATCAGGGAGCTGATGGCCTAGGCACCTCAGTAGGCTCATTCAAAAGTGGCTGGGCGTCAACATAGCGCGGCACACGCTCAAATCGTCGCGCCAAGTCGGGAACTCGTGACGTTCAGTTTTAAGGGAGCCCCTTCTTGGTTCTGGAGACGTTTTGCACCGCGCATGACCTTGATGGGAGAGGCTGGAGCATTCGCCCATCGGATGATGACGATGTTGTCGCTCGAAGCTACCCCGCGCTCAATGCGAAGGTAAAGCCTGCTTTGATCCTCGATGACCTCCGGAAGCTGACGAAGGCCCCCGCGAGCGTGAAATTCGATGAAAAGAGCGGCACGTTTCTCGTCAACCTCACCCGGCTCCAGCAGCCGTGGGTCGCGGGCTACTTCCAAGGCCTGCATAGGAAACGGTGAAGGCGCTTCGAGCCATGTGCTCTTGTAGTAGCGGTGGGCGTCAGCACGCCGGGCATCGGAGGGGCGTGGGATCGGAAAACTTACGTTTTCCGCTACGGGAGTGTTTTCGCCAACATCGTGGCGAAGGGTTTGCAGCGGCCTGAACGCGTCGTAACGATGACCGATGACCACCCCCGAACTCACCCAGCGCCTTCGCGAAAACGCGTGGATCGGCGATGCCGTGCTGGAGCTGTATGTGCGCTCCCACATCCTGCGCACGCATGGCAAAGTGGATGCGGAGATGAAGACGCGCTTCACCTGCAACCAGTTCCTCTCCTGCCACGGCAATCCCACGGCCGTCGAAGCGGAGATCGGCGTCATCTATCAAAAAGACGGCATCGAAGCCGCCTTCACCTGGATTCGCGAAACGCTGGAGCCGCTGTTCCTGAAGCAGGAGGCCAAGCGAACGCGTAGAGCGTAGGGCGAAGAGCAAAGAGACACGTCACGGCATCCGAAGGATGTAGAGCGACTCTATGCCCTTCGCTCTTTGCCCTTTGCGACACGGTTACACCAGCCCCGGAATGGGAGAGCCCATGTAGAGCGTGTGTGGACGTCCAGTGAAGTCCTTCCAGATGGTTTCGCGGGGCAGGCCAAGGGCCTCGTAGATGGTCGCGGCGAGGTTTTCGGGGGATTGGGGATCACTGACGGGATAGCCGGCGATCTTGTCGCTGGCACCAATGACGCGACCGCCTTTCACGCCGCCTCCGGCGAGCATCACGCTCTGCACATGTGCCCAGTGATCGCGACCCGGCAGGGCGGTCTTGGAGATGCTGGTGATCTTCGGCGTGCGGCCAAACTCGCTGCCCATGACGATGAGCGTGTCATCGAGCTGGCCGCTGGCGTCGAGATCCTCAATGAGGGCGCTCACCGCCTGATCCATCGGCGGGAGGAGGTAGTTTTTGAGATTGCCCCATGCAGCCTGATGCGTGTCCCAGCTCTCGTTGTTGCCGAGGTTTACCTGGATCATGCGCACGCCGCTGTCGATGAGCCGCCGCGCCATGAGCAGCGACCAGCCAAAGCTGTGCCGACCATACCGATCGAGCCATTTGGGATCGACTTTCTCCAAGCTGAAGGCGTCATGCACGCTGCGATTGCCGAGAAGGGAGACGGCGGCGCTGCGGTAGTTGTCGAAGGATTCATCGCCCGCGAGTTTGGTGAGGTTGTTCGCCTGGATTTCGAGTGAATCCCGCAGCGAGACGCGGTCGAGCACTCGATCCAGCGTGAGCCCCTGCGGCAGCGAGAGATGCGGAGCCTGGAATTTGAGCGCGGCATCCTTTTCAAAGCCACGCTCGTGATGAAACAGGTAGCCGGGGAAGGCTCCATAGTGGTCCGGATGATACGGCGACATCTCCAGGAACCACGGATCATGCTGGGCACCGAGCGTGCCGCCGAATTGACCCGCGAGCGTGCGTCCGCTGCGATGCACGAGCTTGTCCGGCAGCACGATGGCGGGCGGGAGATTGTCCTTCCGGCGTGGCAGCAGGGCGGTGGCGAGTGCGGCGATGCCGGGGTGATCCGACTTCTTTGGCTTCGTGGGATCAAAGCCCAGCGGCATGTCACTGCGGCCCGTGAGCATCACATGATGACCCTGCGAGTGCTCGCTGTGCGGATGCGTGAGCGAACGCACGAGCGACCACTTTTCGGAGATGCGGGCGAGCTTGGGCAGGTGCTCGCAGATGTGCAGGCCGGGCGTGCGGGTGCGGATGGGCTTGAACTCGCCGCGGAATTCCATCGGCGCGTCCGGCTTCATGTCGAAGCTCTCCTGCTGCGCCAGTCCGCCGCTGAGGAAGATGTAGATCACCGATTTTGCCCGAGGGGCGGCAGCCGGAGCGCCCATGGCCTGCAAGGCACTGAGGTGGTTCATGCCGAGCCCCAGCAAGCTGACCGCCCCCGCCTGGAGGACCTCACGGCGGGAAAAGGGATGCGCTGGATGCGGGAGTGACATGCGGCGGAGAGTACGCCGGGCCGAGGGAGGGTTTTTCCGGGGAGTGAAAGGGGAACACCCATCGCCAAAGGCATCGACGCGGTTTTGGTGACGCTGAGGCAAGGCGTCCGTTAGTAATCCCCACGCCACCATTGCAATAAGACAAAACAGACAAAACCTAGAATCGCGCCCAGCACTGGACCTGCCGGGTCGATCCGAGGCCACTCGCTGACACTGTCTCCCACCTCTTCGACAATATGAGTGCCTTCACCGAACTTTTCAGCAGTCACGCCCGTATGGCGTGCGACGGAGCGCCGAAAGGCGATGTATTCTTCGATGATTGTTCGAGCAAATTCCGAATCGATGCCTAAACGCGTAGATTTGAACGTGAGAACAATGCTTCCGGGTATTGTGCCCAGATTAGCACTGATATGCACAGGCACGACAGCTCCCGGGTTGGACTTTTGCAGCCGTTCAGAGGCTCTTCGCCTCATCTCTGGACTGGAAAGGGTTTCCATGACGATTTCGACCGAACTGCTTTGTCTCTCTCCCCATACATTGTCTCGCTCTGGGAATACGAGCAAATCTGGACTCAGGACTACGGTGATACGTGTCCGATACACTCCACGCGGACCGTGATGGTAGCCTTGGAAAGGCAATCCCATCACCGTCCCAACCGCCATGAAAATGAGCATCAGGCAGGCTCGGGCGCGTGGTGTGGGGGCGAGGAGACGCATCGCGCAGTGTGACAGATTCGCGGCTGGCGAACAAGACCCCGTTTGAATTCCCCGCCACGCTGCCGAAAGCATCGGGGCACCTTGAAACCTTAAACTTGGAACCTTGAACTGATTCGTGGACTGGGAATCACCCAAACTTTTGCTTTTGATCATCCCGGCGCTCGCGGTGCTGCTTTGGATCGAGTCGGCGTCGTCGCATCCGATGACGGGGCTGCGCAAGAGGCTGCTGCTCGTGGTGCGGGCGGTGATCGTGATGCTGATCATCGCGGCGCTGGCGGGGCCGGCGCGGGTTTCGCAGACGGGGCGGAAGGCGCTGGGCATCGTGGTGGATGCGTCGCAGAGCATGGGCGAGGATGGCGCGAAGAAGGCGATAGAGCAGGCGCGGCGGCTTCAGAGCGAGGCGGGCGGGATTGATTCCTTCATCGTGCAGCTCGGGGCGAAGCCGGATCTGCTGCCGGAAAAGGCCACGGAGGCCGAGACGCAGAATTGGCAGGTCAAAAAAGGCGGCGACAGCCATTACGCGGCGGCTTTGGAGTATGCGGAGGCGATGTTTCCGCCGGGCACGAGTCGCAATGTGCTGATCATTGGCGATGGACATGAGACGCGAGGCGATTTGCTCGCTGCGGCACGCGAGGCAGCGGTGAGCGGCATCAAGGTGCATGCCTTGCCCGTGGCGGGACCGAAGAAGCCGGATGCGCGGGTGCGGTCGCTCGTGTCGAACCGCTCAAGGTTGTTCGAAGGCGCGAGTTTGCAGCTCACGGCGACAGTCGAGAGCACGATCGAGGCGAGTGGCACTCTGCGGTTGTTCGAAAACGGCATCGAGGTGGAAAAGCGGCCTGTGCAGCTCAAGGCGGGCACGCCGAGCGTGCTCACGTTTCAGCGCACACCGGCCACGCGGAGCATTTATCACTATCGCGCGGCGTTGGACGGCATCAGCGGCGACACCTTGCCGGGGAACAACAGCGCACTCGCCATCGTCGATGTGCGTGGGCGGCTGCGCATGCTCTACATCGAGAGCGATGCGGCGGAGGCACGCTACCTGACACAGGCGATGGAAAAGGAGGGCGTGGAGCTTGATCTGCGTCAGCCGGGCAATCTCGCCTTCAGCCTCGACCAGCTCGCGGGCTATGACGGAGTCATTTTGAGCGATGTGCCGGCGCATCAACTCGGCGAGCCGCTCATGAACATGCTGCGCGACTACATCGACAAGCTTGGCGGTGGCCTCCTCATGCTCGGCGGGCCGGGATCGTTCGGCACGGGTGGTTATTATCGCACGCCGATTGAGGAAACGCTGCCCGTGCGGCTCAAAGCGCCCGATGAAGAGGAAAAGCAGAGTGCGGCCGTGGCCATCGTGATGGACCGCAGCGGCTCGATGGCCGGTGAGAAGCTCGAAATGGCCAAAAGCGCCGCCATCGCCACCGCGGAGGTTTTGGGCCGCAACGACAGCATCGGCGTGTGGGCCTTTGATAGCGAGGCGCACGTCGTCGCGCCGATGACGCGGCTCACCTCGACCGCAGCGGTCACGGGACAAATCGCCGCCGTGGCGAGCGGTGGTGGCACGAATCTTGAACCCGCCTTCAAACTTGCTCGCGAGGCCCTTTTGCGCGTCAAAGCCCGCGTGAAGCACATGATCGTGCTCACGGATGGTCAGACGGCGGGCGGTGGTTATGAGGCCTTCGCGTCGCAATGTCGCGGTGAAGGCATCACGATCTCCACCGTGGCGATTGGCGAGGGTTCACACGTTGCGCTGCTGCATGCCATTGCGAGCGCGGGCGGCGGCCAGAGCTACTCGACGACGGATGCGAGCACGATCACGCGCATCTTCACGCAGGACACGCTCATGCACACCGGCCGCATGATCCGCGAGGAGCCCTTCACGCCGAATCTCGTCGAGAAGCACCCGATGCTCGCCGGGTTCGAGAAGTGGGACAGCCCGGATTTGCTCGGCTACGTCAAAACGACGCGCAAAGCCGCCGCGCAGAGTCCGCTGCTCACCGACACCGGCGATCCATTGCTCGCGCATTGGCGATTCGGCCTCGGCAAGGTCACCGCGTTCACGTCCGATGCGAAAAGCCGCTGGGCCTCGCTGTGGATCGCCCGCTGGCCGGGTTACAGCCGGTTTTGGTCGCAAATCCTGCGCGAAACGGCTCGTCCGCCGCAGGGTCGCGTCATGGATCTCGCCACGAGCATGCAAGGCGACGACGCGAAGATCACCGTCGATCTTTTGAGCGATGCCGGCACGCGGGCGAACAACGCCGCCGTGACCGCCGAGGTCTTCCACATCGCCGCTGATGCGCTCGGTGCGCCGATGAAGCCCACGCAGCAGCTCACGCTCACCCAAACCGCTCCCGGCGAATACAGCGGCCGCTTCCAGCCCGGCGAACCCGGCGTCTATCTCATCCGCGCCCGCAGCGGCGCCGAAATGGTCAGCGCCGGCCTCGTGCACAACCCCAGCAGCGAAGCCAGCCTCGGCACCGTGAACGAAACACTGCTCCGCGAAGCCGCGAAACTCACCGGCGGCGAGTTTTTGGCCGAAAACGCCTCGCTGCCGAATCTGGAAACAACGAAGGCCATGCA
>JBEIGR010000200.1:0-8549 GCA_040381795.1 Verrucomicrobiaceae bacterium
CTCGATCCGGTGCATCGCTTCTCGGAAGGTTTGCTGCATCGCTTTGTGAAGGCGGTTTACCGGCCTTCGCTGCGCTTCTGCATTCATTTTCGCTATTCCGTGCTCGCTGCGGTCTTTGGCGGCCTCGGCGTGCTCTTCGCCATCTACTTTAGCGACCGCATTCCCACGACTTTCTTCCCGCGTGTGGCCTCCGAGCGCATCGAGTGCCGCCTCAGCATGCTCGATGGCACGCCCTTTGAGACCACCGATGGCCACGTCGCCAAAATCTACGATCTCGCCGAGCAGATGCGCAAAGACTACGTCGGCCCCGATGGCCGGCCGGTCATCCGCAGCATCATTTCGAATACCGGCATGACCAGCAGCTCCCGCGGCTCCTCCGGCGGCAGTGGCAGTCATCGCGGTGAAGTGACCATCGAGACCTATGGCCCCGAAGAACGCAGCATGCAGGCCAACACCGTCGAGATGGCCGCTGATTGGCGAAAGCGCATCGAGGAGGCCTACGGCTCCAAAAGCATCCCCGGAGCCGAGGAACTCACCTTCCGAGCCGAGATCATGCGCAGCGGCGATCCCATCGACATCCAACTCACCGGCACGAATCCCGATGAACTCCTCGCCCTCTCCGAGCAGATCAAAGAACGCCTCGGCACCATCGCCGGTGTCTATGATGTGTCCGATAGCCTCGACTCGGGTCGAAACGAGATTCAGCTTCGTTTGAAGCCCGAGGCGCAGCAGTTCGGCTTCACCGTCAATGACCTCGCCCGGCAGGTGCGTGGCGTTTTCTTCGGTGATGAGGTGCAGCGCATCCAGCGAGGCCGAAACGAGGTCAAAGTCATGCTTCGCTATCCCAAAGAGGATCGTAAATCCCTCGCCACGCTCGATACGCTGCGCGTGCGGGCCTCCAACGGCCTCGAAATCCCCTTCGCCCGCGTGGCCGAAGCCAAGGTGGGCAAAGGTTTCACCTCCATCAAGCGGGTGGACCGCCGCCGCGCCCTCAACATCACGGCCGATGTCAACAAAGCCACCACGAACCCCGGCGTCGTCCGCGAATCGCTCGTGCCCTTTCTCGAAGAACTCATGGCCCAGCATGCACACATCGGCTGGAATTTCGAAGGCGAAGCCCGCAGTGAGAAAGAAAGCCAGGCCGCGCTGATGGTCTCCTCCCTGCTCGTGCTGTTCAGCCTTTATGCCCTCATCGCGATCCCGCTGAAGAGCTACCTCCAGCCGCTCATCGTGCTCATCTTGATCCCCTTTGGCATCGTCGGTGCCACGCTCGGTCATCTCTTCCACGACATGCCGCTCAGCCTCATGAGCCTCTGCGGCATCCTCGCCGTCTCCGGCGTGATCGTGAATGACACCCTCGTCCTCGTCGATCGCATCAATGAACTCCGCGATGACGGCGGCAGCATGGCGCACGCCGTCACCGAAGGCGGAGCCTCCCGTTTTCGCGCCATCTTCCTCACGCAGATCACCACCTTCGTCGGCCTCGTGCCCCTCATCTTCAATCTCGGCCCCGCCATCGACAAGGCGCCGCCCATCCTGCACGAGATCCTCGTCTGGATTTTTGGTGACAACCGCACCGCCCAGGCCACCAGCGCCCAGTTCCTCACCCCCATGTCTGTGGCGATGGGCTACGGCAGCCTCTTCGCCACCGTCATCACCCTCTACCTCGTCCCCATGTGCTACATGGTCCTCGATGACCTCACCCGCCTCGCTGGCCGTGCAGGCCAGCTCATCCGCCTCCGCCCGCAGGCCGAGGCGGCTGCGTGAGGGTGAGTGCTCCTGGCTAGCCGTGTTTGAAAACCATCTGGGGCACTCGAATGTGCGGCAGCAGAGTAGCCATCTCGCAGAGCGAGATGGCCACTTTGCTTCGCCTGATCGTTGCTGGAAGGTTTTCTTACACGGCCCAAGATGCAAAGCGTCCTGGCACCCTCGAAGGTCGGGAACATCAGGACACTTTGGCTCCCAGCATCCCGGAGCGAGCAACTCGCAAGGATGCAAAGCGTCCCGGCACCCCGGAAGGTCAAGAATGTCAGGACGCGTTGGCTCCCAGCACCCCAGAGGGTGCGACTTGCAAGGATGCGAAGCGTCCCGGCACCCCGGAAGATCAAGAATGTCAGGACGCTTTGGTTCCCAGCACTCCCGAGTCTCCGACACCTCAGGACGCTTTGGCTCCCAGCGTTCCCGACTCTCCGGCACGCCGGGACGTTTTGGTTCCTGACCCTCCCGACTCTCCGGCACGCAGGGACGCTTTGGTTCCTGACGCTCCCGAGTCACCGCTTGGTGCCCCCTCCATCCCGCTCAAGTTCACGACCACTCCTTGACCACATCACGCCATCACTCCCATACTCCACCACTCCAAGCCCCCCCGTCTCCCCCTCTCCCTGTCTCATGGTCTCGACCCTCCCCGCCACGCCTGAAGCCTTCATCGACCACTGGACGCGGGCGGAGGCCAATGAACGCGCCAATTCCCAGGCCTTCCTCCTCGGCCTCGCCCACCTGCTCGGCGTGCCCGCCCCGGCGAATAACCACGCGGACGGCTACAGCTTCGAATACCCCGTCAAAGTCCCCGGCGGCAGCAGCACCAATTTCATCGACCTCTACCGCCGTGGGCACTTCGTCTTCGAGTCGAAGCAGTTCGCGGCACGCCGGGAAGAGCTGAGCGCCCTGGAGAACGCCGCCGTGCAGGCCGGAGCCATCGCCGCCGCGCCGAAAAAATCCGGCCCCGTCCGTGGCACCGGCGCTTGGGATTACGCCATGATCCGGGCCAAAGGCCAGGCCGAGCGTTATGTGCGCTCCCTCCCCGCCGAGGAGCCCAATCCGCCCTTCATCCTCGTCGGCGATATCGGCCACAGCATCGAGGTCTATGCCGACTTCACCCAGGCGGGAAAGGCCTACCTCCCGTTCCCTGATCCGCGCAGCTTCCGCATCCCGCTCAAAGACCTCGCCCGAGAGGACGTCCGCGAGCGCCTCCGCCTCATCTGGACGCAGCCCGCCGCGCTCGACCCCGCCAAGGTCAGCGCCGAGGTCACCCGCGAGATCGCCGGCTACCTCGCCGAGCTGGCGAAGAGCTTTGAGAGCAGCGGCCACGAGCCGGAGGTCACCGCGCAGTTCCTCACGCGCTGCCTCTTCTGCATGTTCGCCGAGGATGTGGGCCTCCTGCCAGACCGCGCCTTCACCGAGCTGCTCGCCTCCATCCCCGAGAGTGGCGAAGGCTTCGCCCAGATGCTCGGCACCCTCTTCCAGGAGATGGATACCGGCACCGGCTTCTCCGTCATCCTGCGGAAAAAGCTGCTCCGCTTCAATGGCGGCCTCTTCGCCGATCACACCGTCCTCCCGGTGAACAAGCTCCAGCTCGCCCTCCTCCGCCAGGCCGCCAGCAAGCAGTGGAAAAACGTCGAGCCCGCCATCTTCGGCACCCTGCTGGAGCGGGCGCTCAATCCCGCCGATCGCCACGCCCTCGGTGCCCACTTCACCCCGCGTGCCTATGTCGAGCGCCTCGTCCTCCCCACCGTCATCGAGCCGCTGCGGGAGGAATGGGAGGCCGTCCGCGCCGCCGCCCTCACGCATGCGAATCGTTACAGCCAGCGTTTGGAGAATGCGGCGGCGTTCAAGGCGGCTTCCTCAGCCAAAACGAAAGCGGGGGAGATTGAGGCGGCCAAAATAGACTTCAAGAAGGCCACAGATGAGGAACGCACTGCCGAAGCGGACTTGAAAAAGGCCCAGCAGGAAATCCTGACCTACCACGACCGCCTCTGCCGCCTCCGCGTGCTCGATCCCGCCTGCGGCTGCGGGAATTTCCTCTACGTCTCCCTCCAGCAATTGAAAATCCTCGAAGGCGAGGTCCTCGACTTCGCCGCCCAGTTTGGCGAGGACATGAAGCTCGAGCTCGACACCCACACCGTCGATCCCCACCAGGTCCTCGGCATCGAGCTCAATCCCCGCGCCGCCTCCATCGCCGAGCTCGTCCTCTGGATCGGCTACCTTCAGTGGCATTTCAAAATCCACGGCCAGCGCACCCCCAGCGAGCCCATCCTCCGCGCCTTCAAAAACATTGAAAACCGCGATGCCGTCCTCGCCTACGACGGCGATCCCGTCCCTGTGCTTGACGAGGATGGAAATCCAAGGACTCGCTGGAACGGACGAACTACCAAGATCAGTTTGGTCAGTGGTGAGGAAGTTCCTGATGAGACAGCGACCGTTCCATTGCTTGATTATCCTGGGTGCAAGCCCGCCGAATGGCCTGCGTGTGATTACATCATCGGCAATCCGCCATTCATTGGCACACGGCGTATGCGGCTCATTCTTGGAGATGGTTATGTTTCCGCGCTCACTCGTGCCTATCCTGAAGTCGCGGAGAATGCAGACTTCGTGATGTATTGGTGGCACAAGGCCGCCAATAGCGTTCGGCGTGGCGAGACAAAGCGTTTCGGCCTCATCACCACCAACAGCCTCCGTCAGAGTTTCAATCGACGCGTAGTTCAGCCCCATCTTGAAGATTTAGCCCTCCTCTATGCTATCCCAGATCACCCTTGGGTCGATAGCGCCGAAGGGGCAGCGGTTCGCATCGCCATGACAGTTGGCTCCAAGGATGCTAGACCAGGCTTGCTGCTGAATGTCACCCACGAGGAACCAGCAGACGACGGTTCATCGAAGATCATCTTCACCCAGCAGGAGGGTCGAATCGCATCTGATCTTAGCGTTGGAGCCGATTTGACTTCCACGGCTCCACTGAAAGCCAATTCTGAGATGGGCTTCTGGGGAGTGAAGTTCTATGGAGATGGATTCATCGTCACTTTGGAAGAAGCGCAGCAACTTGCCTCGGCGCAGGGTGGGAAAAGCCTCGCACGGCCCTTTGTCAGCGGGAAAGACCTCACCGCCTCACCTCGAGGTTTGTTTGCCTTGGACTGCGACGGCCTCAGTGAGGCCGACTTGATGCGAGATTATCCTGCAACGTATCAGCATCTCCTAGTTCGGGTTAAACCCGTGAGAGAACACAATCCCCGTGCAGTCAAGCGAGAGCGTTGGTGGATCTTCGGTGAGAACCAGCCGGGAATGCGTCGAGCAGTGAAGGACATTCCACGAGCAATCTTCACAACGGAGACTGCGAAGCATCGAGTGTTTCAATTCTTTGGCAGGGAAACGCTCTGTGAAGGTACCGTTGCGGTATTTCCCTTGGCGGATGCATTTCATCTCGGCGTCCTTAGCAGCCGTATCCATGTAGTGTTTGCTTTGGCTGCTGGTGGGCGCCTTGGCGTCGGCAACGATCCACGTTACAACAAGTCGCGCTGCTTCGATCCCTTCCCGTTCCCGGTGTGCGGCGAAGCGGAGAAGGAGCGCATCCGGGCCCTCGCGGAGGAGCTGGACGCGCACCGCAAGCGCGTGCAGGCCCAGCATCCCGGCCTCACCCTCACCGGCATGTACAACGTCCTTGAGAAGCTCAGGACGTACGTTGTTCACGTTTCAGCGTGTTCCCCGGACGCCACACCACCCCAAGCCCCCCAGAACACGCTAAAGCGTGAACAACATACCCTCACCGACAAAGAGCGCCTCATCCACGACCAGGGCCTCGTCTCCCTCCTCCAGCAGCTCCACGACGACCTCGACGCCGCCGTCTTCGCCGCCTACGGCTGGCCCGCCACCCTCACCGACGCCGAAATCCTCGAACGCCTCGTCCACCTCAACACCCAACGCGCCGACGAAGAAAAACGCGGCATCATCCACTGGCTGCGGCCCGACTACCAAAACGCCGGGCAAAGGGCAAAGGGCGAAGAGCAAGAGGAGCTGGCGCTCAAGCCGAAGAAAGGCGGTCAAGGCAAGGTCAAGGCACCAGCCGTCAAGAAGGCCGCGAAGCAAGCGTGGCCGAAGACGCTCGCCGACCGCATCCGCGCCGTCGAAGCCGCCCTCCACGCCGCCGGAGCCCCCGTGACCGCCGCCGACCTCTCCCAACACTTCACCTCCACCAAACCCGCCGCCCTCCAGGAAATCCTCGAATCCCTCGCCGCGCTGGGAAGAGCCCGGATGGACGGGGAGAGGTTTGCGGTGTGATCGAGTGCCATGAACTCTGCCCTTCCAACTGGCCTGCGGGCTGTTTTTGCGTTTCTCGATGAAGCTTTGCCTGCCGAAGCACGGGAAGCATTCCGCATGACCGAGGTGAATCTCAGCCACCTGAACCACATGTGCTGGGAAGAGGAGACCAAGTTTGCGAGGGATGCCCGCTTTTTACTCCAGCATACTTTCTCGCTCCACTCTTCCTCCGGCGTGGTGGGAGAACTGCTGGAACAATACCGCCTCTACCACGAGTCCTATAGCAGCCGTGCCCTCGTATGGGCCTACAGCCTGCATAGGCGAGGCAACGACCCGCTGGAAGCACTCACGGCTGACTATGATTTCAACATGGACGCCGTGGTGAGCTGGTTGACGAAAGAGCAGAAACAAAGAGCGGTGAATGCTGATCTTTTTGGTGAGGACCGGCGCGGTCTTCGAGCAGATGACCGCTGGGCGCGATGCCGAACCTACGGGCGAATCGGAACGATGGTGTTCCGAGAAAACCGTCTCATCCGGGCTGTGATTGAGTGCTACATGAACATTATGGGACCGAACCGTTCGTGGCATGAAATGAAGGAACGCTACGATGCGCTCGGGGGTGTCAAAGCATACCTGGCTGGCAAGTTTGACTGGCCGCCGATCTATTTTTTTGACGAGCAAACGGACGATGTGAACGCATCGCCAGATTCCTGAACCAATCTCTTTAGCAAGAGGTAGGCAATAGAATGGAGGCAGTCGAATTCAGAGCCAGAGTTCCCCTCATCCATTCTCCTGGCTCCATTCTTCCGCCTATCTCATCATGGCCGCGCTCACGGAATTCACCTGCTCCCACTGCCACTTCTGCATCGAAAGCTGGAGCGATGGAAGACCCTACCTGCGCGGCTCCGATGGCCAGCGGCACTACTTTTACCATCCCTGCGAGCCCGATGCCTGGGAGGAGCGTTTTCAGATCGAGCACCATCGTCCCTCCGGCACGCAGGCGGAGCTGCACGCCTTCGTCGAAGCCCGCGTGGGCCATGAATCACACTACCTCTGCATGCACTGCGGCCGCCAGACGCACCGCGATCCCGAGCACGACTCCCTGCGCTGCACCGGCTGCGGCAAGGCCCGGCTCAAGAAGACCGGCTACCTCGAAGCCAAACGCTGCCCCAAGTGCCGCCAAGGCACCTTCCAAGGCGAGATGACCGCGATTTCGTAGAGTGCGGGCCGGAGGTGCAGAATCGTGTCTCAAACATCAGAACAACCTCAGCGTGACAGAGGCGGGGAGGGTGTGGAGATTTCCGCATGGCACGCCGCAATGAATCCATCGGTTACATCCTTGTTCATGACTGTCCCTGGTGGGGCGGTGTCATCGTGGCGGGGATTGTTTATTCCCTCATGCGCTGGGTGGCACCGCACTGCTTCACGGAGAATATGATCGTTGGCCCCTTATTCAAAGGCTTGCCCGGAATCGCCTGGATGGGCGGCTCCTTTTTCCTCGGGCTGGCAGGTTTAGCCGCACTACGGCAAGGGTTAGAAGCACTTGGCAGGCGTAAGCAGGTGCACAAACACGCCGCTGCGCCTTCACAAGCTCCGATCTTGGCCGCTGCCCCCACCTGCCCAGCCTGCCATGGCCCCATGGTCGAACGCACCGCCAAACGTGGTGCCAATGCCGGAAACCGCTTTTGGGGCTGCCAAGCCTACCCAAAATGCCAAGGCACGCTGCCCGGAAGCTGATCCGCCTGTGTCTTTCTGAACTTTGCGCCTTTGCGCCTTGGCGTGAGACTTGATTCATTCCCGCCGTCGTTGCTCCACGATCTTGACTTCACTCCGGCTTTCTGAGCAGAATGGCTGGCATGAGCAGTTTTCGCCTGCGGCCTCAATTTTCGATTCATCTACCCGGTGTGGTGGATGCGGTGCGGCAGCAGTTGGCGGAGGATTTGAAGAAGCATGGCGAGAAATTCGATGTGAAGAGCTTTCCAGGTTACCTGAGCCTGCGAGTCCCGGAGGAGGAGCAGCATTACTGGTCGCCCCAATTGCAGATCAGTCTCGACGCAGACGACGGGCAAACCTCCCTCGCGGGCATTTACGGGCCAAACACGAACCTGTGGGCCTCGTTTTTATATGGTTACCTCATCGTCGGCTCCGTGGGACTCTTCTCCGGCCTGCTCGGTGCCTGCCAGCTCTGCATTGGCGATTCGCCATGGGGCCTGTGGATCTTTGCGGCGATGGTAGCAGCGGCCGCAGCGCTGTATCTCTCCGCGCAGATGGGGCAAAAGCTGGGCGCGAGGCAGACCTTCGAGCTTCATCAGATCGTCGAAGCTGCTGTGGGGCGGACGATTGAGATCAACTAAGCCTGCCGCTGCCTCAACTCGACGACGGCGTTGAGGATCTTCACGCGGTTCATCTCATGGACTTCGATCTTCTCGCCGATTTTCGGCACGAGCGTGACGGTCAATTGGCCGCCGAGGTGCTCGCGAAACTCCTCCAGACCTTCGAGGATGGCAGGCTCGCCGCTGCGGCCA
>JBEIGR010000201.1:0-8509 GCA_040381795.1 Verrucomicrobiaceae bacterium
CGACGCCTCTGAGAGCGACCTCTTTGAGCTCTTCAACGGCGTGGGCAACGTCCGCAACGCCGAAGTCGTCGTTCACAGCCGCACGCAGCGTTCCAAGGGCTTTGCCTTTGTGACCATGGCCACCGTCGAGGAGGCTCGTCGTGCCGTCGTCGAGCTCAGCAGCAAAGAATTCATGGGCCGCCCGCTCCAGATCAGCGGTGCCAAACCAAGCAACCGCGGTGATCGCGAGGAGCAGCAGGATGCCCCCGAGCACGCCGAGGCAACCGCCGCCTAAAGAACGAAAAAGTTCCGCCAACATGCCCGCAGGCCGTTTTGAGGTCTGCGGGCATCTTTTTTGCCTGAATGTCACCCGCATCCCGTTTTGACACCCCCGGCGTTCTGGCTTAAAACCGCCGCCCTATGTCTGAAAAGCGCCAATTCTTCGGCACAGACGGCGTGCGTGCCGTCGCCAATCGTCACCCCATGACCCCAGAGTTTGTGATGCGCCTCGCCCAGGCCGCGTCCGTCGTGCTCGGTGGCAAAAAAGCGGGCGGCGAGCGTCCGCGCTGCGTCGTGGGCCGTGACACGCGTGCTTCCGGCGAGATGCTGGAGGCGGCGCTGGCTGCGGGCATCAACTCCGTCGGCGTGGATGTGATTTTGGTCGGGCAATTGCCCACCCCCGCCGTGGCGATGCTCTCTGCGCAGCTCGGCGCGGACTTTGGCGTGATCATTTCCGCCTCGCACAACCCCTTCATCGACAACGGCATCAAATTCGTTCACGGCGGCGGTCACAAGCTCGACGACAAAACGGAGATCGCCATCGAGCGGCTCGTGCTCGGCAATGAAGACATGCCCAGGCCCGAGGGACGCGGCATCGGCCGCATCACGAAGCTGGCAGACGGAGCGGAGCGCTATGTGAAGCACGCCGTGGCCTCCATGGGCGGCATCCGCCTGGATGGCATGCGCGTGGCCTTGGACAATGCGCACGGCGCGGCGGCCTACACGAGCGGCTTAGCCCTGACGGAGCTCGGAGCGGACGTGCAGCTCTTTCACAGCGAGCCGGACGGCTTTAACATCAACGAAGAATGCGGCTGCACCCACGCCGAGGAGATCGAGCGCATCGTTCGCTCCTCGCAGGCGCAGGCTGGCATCGCCCATGATGGCGATGCGGACCGCATTGCGCTCTGCGATGAAGAAGCCATCGCTTTGGATGGTGATGAACTCATGGCCATCGCGGCCGAGTCCATGCTCCGCAAAGGCACGCTGAAGCACAGCACGCTCGCCGTCACCACGATGAGTAATTTCGGCCTCGACGATCTCGTCTCCCGCCTCGGGGGCCGCGTGATCCGCACGGATGTGGGGGATCGCTATGTCCTCGCTGAAATGCGCAGCCGTGGGCTGAACTTCGGCGGCGAGCAAAGCGGCCACATCATCTTCGGTGATTGGGCCACCACGGGCGATGGTTTGATCGCCGGCCTGCAGCTCCTCAAGATCATGAAGGAAACCGGCGAGCCGCTCAGCCAGCTCCGCAAGTGCCTCAAAAAGTTCCCACAATCCGCCCGCAACCTCCGCGTGCGCTCCAAACCGCCCATGGCTGAACTCATCGAAGCTCAAAAGATCATCAAAGAGACCGAAAAGAAGCTCGGCGACTATGGTCGTGTGCTCCTCCGCTACTCCGGCACCGAGCAGATCATCCGTCTTCTGATTGAAGGCCGTGATGTCGAGTATCTCGAAGCTCAGGCCGACAAGGTTGCTTCGGCAATTCTGGCTCAAATCGGCTAATCGAATAGCTTTTGACATTCTTTACCTGGGAAGCACCCATCGCCGCGGCTCTCCAGCCACTCCACATCATGAAAATCGCGCTCCTCCTTCTATCCGTCCTCGCTTTCACCAGCCTTCCTTTGATGGCTGAAGATGCCAGCTTCCCGAAATCGAATCCCGTCCTTTCCATGACCGTGCCGGAAGGCTGGGAAGCGGAGTTTGAGGACGACAAGCTCTACCTCATCGCCGGTGATGAAGACGTCGTGGTGGAGGTTTCCTCTCTGAAAGCCACCAAAGCCGAAGGCGCAAAAGCTCTGGAGGAGATGAAGAACTCCGTGAAGGAGACCTTCAAGAATGTGGAGTTCAAGCCGATGCAGGAGGGCGGAGCCAACAACCTCGGCCTCTATCTCCTGAATGGCACCGGGGAAGATGAGCAGGGCAAGGCCAAGCTCACCGCCATCCTCGTGACCAATGGCGACAACGAGAAGCTTTTCATGGTCTTCATCGCCGCCTCGGACGAGGGTGCGCAGAAGTTCGGCGAAGGCATTGATGCCCTCTTGAAGTCCCTCAAGAAAATCTGAGACGAGGCCGGTGGGCCTCGCTCAAAGTCATTCCAATTCTGAGGCAGGCTTCCCTAACCCAAATCCCCAAGGCGATGCTCACAGCATCGCCTTCAATTCATCCAGCGCCTGCTTCGTGCGCTTGATGCCTTCGATCTCGGTGTGCTTGTCACCTTCGTATTCGATGCCGATGTAGCCATTGTAGCCTGCGGCGGCGACGATCTTGATGAGGCGCTCAAAATCGAGCGTCATCTCGCGGCCTTCGCGGCGGTCTTCGGTGTAGAATTTGCCCGCGCCGGTGTCCCAGTCGTAGGCCTTGGCGCTCATGCCCTTCTTCACCCAGGGCATGAACTCACGCAGGCCGAGGTAGGGGTTGTAGAGTTCGCCTTTGTTGCGGTCGGTGTAGAAGTTGCCGAAGTCCGGCAGGATGCCCACGCGGGCGTGATCGGCGGCTTTCATCACGGCGGTGAGCCATTTGCCATTGCTGGAAAGGCCGCCGTGGTTCTCAACGACGACGAACAGGCCGCGCTTGTCACCTTCGACGCTCAAACGATGCAGGCCATCGGCGGCGAGCTTGAGCTGCTCGTCCCAGGTGAGCTTCGGATCGCTGGCGGCGTTCACGCGGATGCTGTGGCAGCCGAGCGTGGCGGCGGCATCGAGCCACTTGAGATGGTTTTCGATGGCTTTGCTGCGCTTCGCCTCATCTGGATCACCGAGATTGCCCTCGCGGTCGCACATGATGAGCAGACCCGTCACGCCTTCGCCTTCTTGGCGCTTTTTCATCTCGCCCAGGTAGGCGGCATCGGTGGCCTTATCGAAGAACATCTGGTTCACATACTCCACTCCGTCGATACCGAGGCTGCGGGCGATTTTACAGAAATCGAGGTGCTCATGGCGCTCGGCGTTGCCCTTGCCAAAGATGCCCTTGTTTAGCGACCACTCGGCCAAGGAGATTTTGAAGGGCTCTTTTTTCTCTCCTGCGGCACGAAGCACAGGAGCGGCGGCCGCAGCAGCGGCGAGGGCAAAGAAATGACGGCGGGAAGTGGTGGTGGTCATGGTGAGGGTGAGGCTAAACGTCAGACGATGCAGTCTCAAGGCTTGAATTCCGCCATGACTTTCGCGGTCGTGACATCCCAGATGCGGAGCACACCTTCCTGATCACCGCCGAGGATCAAATCACCGCCGCGATTGGTGGCGAGGGATTGGAGAAAGCCAGTGGAACCAGGGAGCTGCTTCACTTCACCGCCATCGCTGGTGATGAGGCGCAGTTTGGCATCGCCAGCGCTGGTGGCGATCTGATCGGCGGCACCAAGGTAACGAATGCCGGTGACCTCCTTGTCCCAGCCATCGACGCTCTTGCGGCGGTCACCCGTAGTCCAATCCCACACTTTGACGACGTTATCCGCACCGCTGCTGGCGAGCAGACGGCCATCGGCACGCCAGGTGAGGCCGAGGACATGATGCGTGTGACCTTCGAAGACCTTCACGACCTTGCCGCTGCTCAAATCAGTGATACGCACGGCCTTGTCCGCTCCGCCTGAGGCGAGAAGTTTGCCATCGGGGGAGAAATCGAGCGCGAAGACGCTGTCGAGATGGCGCTCGGCGTAGTTCTTCGTGAGCTTGCCGGTGGCGATGTCCCACAGGGTGATGTCGCCGCTGCGGGAAGGCTCGCCGCTGCCGATGGCGAGGGTCTTGCCATCGGGGGAAAAGGCGAGGCTGTTGGCGCGGTCAGTGATGGATGATTTTCCATCGCCCGAGCCGAGCGAGCGCTCCAGCACCCACGCGGTGGTGGTGGTTCCGGGGGAGATGGGGTTACCCGTGGCGGTGCTCCAGGCGAGCGGTGCGCCGGAATCATAGGTGGCGATCAATTCGAGGCCGTTGGCGCTGAATTGAAGCGCCTTAGCCTTCTTCATCGCGGTGGCGAGGGACTTCGAGAAGGCATCGCGATCCGCGGCGGCTTTTTCGGATTCCTTCTTCACGACTTCGAGACGTGCCTTGGCATCGGCGACGGCTTGTTTGGCCTTCTTTTCATTCTCGGTGACGAGTTTGATCTCCGTCGCGGTATCGGTGATGGCGGCTTCACCGCGAGTGAGTGCTTCTTGGGCGAGTTTCAGATCCGTGGCGGCTTTTTCCTTGGTTTCCGTGGCCTTGGCATCGGTGGCGGTGTTTTTATCGGCGGCGGCTTTCGCATCCGTTTTGGCCTTCAGGTCCTTCTTTTTGTCTTCGAGGCTCTTTTTCGCCACTTCGGCCAGTTCACCGGCTTTTTTCAAACGTGCGGTCTGCTCGGTGGCATCGGTCTCGGCACGCTTGATGGCCTCGTTTTGATAGGTGACCTCCAAAACAGCGCGGGATGCAGCCAGCGTGCGCTGGGCGAGGGCTTGCTGAGACGCGAGATCGGTTTTGATGTGGGCGATGAGTTTGGTGCCTTCACTGAGCTTGATGCTGTGGTCGGCCTCCTGAGTGGCGGTGAACTTCGTGGAAGGCCCGGGCGCGGGTGCCTTGGTTTCGCGCTTCCAGATTTTGACCTCGCGAAAGCTGCCCGTGGCGAGCCGTGTGCCATCTGGTGAGAAGGCGAGAGCTTGAACAAGATCGCGATGGGCCACGCCGGGTTGTTTGTAGAGGCCGGATTGGATCAGCGAGCCATCGGTGAGCTTCGTGACGAGGCTCTGCGAGGGCAGATGGTAGAGGCTGATCTGGTTCGCCCGGGCGGCGGCGGCAAAGTCTCCCTGGGCCGTGGTGGCGAGAGCATAGATCGGCTGCACACCCGCAGGCAGCGACTCCCAGGCGATGACCTTGTCCCGCTTGGGCGAAGGTCGGGCACCTTGATCGATCCAATCTTTTAAGACGGCGAGCTGCTGGGAGGTGAGATTCACCGCGCCGACCTTGTTTCCCTTGGGCGGCATCTCGCTGTCCCAGGTGTGCGCGGCGGCCTGGTAGATGATGCTTTCGGCACCTTTGCCGGGGATGAGGCCTTTGTCGGTCTCGCCGCCTTTGATCATGAGCTCGGGTGTCTCCATGTTCAGGCCGCCCTTGGTGGTGGTCTTGTTGTGGCAGGCGATGCAGTTGTCCTTCAAAAAGGGATGGACCTGCTTGTCGTAATCGACCACGCCGGGAGCAGCGTGGGCGGAAAAGACGAAGGCCGATTGCAGGATGACGAATGAACGGAGCATGAACGCCATACGCACCGCGAGAGGCGGATCGCTCAGCGTAGCGGCTTTAAAGGCCGGGATTTTTGAGGCGGATCTCCTGGCGGAGGTCCGTGATGCCATCGCGGACGACATGAAGTTCGCGTTTGTATTCGCTGAAAAGCGTGTGGCGATCCTCCCACATGGCATCGGCGAGGAGGTCGTTGAGGCCGGAGAGAGCCTCGTTCGACCAGTTCAGGCAGCGTTTCAAAATGGCGAGCGTGTAACCCGCATCGGAGCCTTCGGCAAAGCGGCGGGTGCTCAGCGCCCCGGCGAGCTTGCCGCTGATGCTCATCGTGTTGGAGATGAAACGGCTCAGCGGTGTGTTGCGGGCCTCTTCGCTTTCGATGCCTTCATCGCGGTCCTCATCACGGAGATCACGCAGGATGCGGGTGACGAGCTTGTGAGCGGTTTTTTGCAGCGGATGGCTGCGGCGCTCCTCCATGTAATCGGCAAAGGCATCGTCATCATCGGATTCATCCTCCGCGTTCTCCTTCCATTCCTCGCCAGCGTCCTCGGGATCGTCGTCATCATTCTCGAAATCCTCCATGGAGGGGCTGTTATCGGCGGTTTGCGGCTTGCCGGAGTTTTCCTGCGCTTGCGCCATCATGTCGAGCATGTGGTCCCAGCCCATGACGAAGGCCACCTTGGTCTCGTCGTCGTCATCTTCGGCGTATTTGTCCATCGCCTCCATGTGGGCATCGGTGAGACGATCTGAGAGCTTCAGAGATTCCTCCCACTCGGCCTCGGAGATGGGAAGGTTCTCATCCTGTTCAAAGCCATCCTCCTCATCATCATCGTCGTCATCTTTTTTCTCCGGACGCTGGATGATGGTGGCGAGCCAGTTTCGCATGGCGTTGAGATTGGCGAACTGCTGGGCCTGCTCCTCCGCCTCGTCCATCTGCCAGGTGAACTCGGTGATCTGAAGCTCGAAATCCGCGCTCTCGATGACGACGCGGCCGTTTTCTTCGGAGAACCACTCGATGTAGAGCGAATTTCGCCACTCGTAAGGCGGCTGTTTGCCATCCTCCATGCAGCGCTGCCACTCCTCATCGCTGGCGGTGATCTGCTTCACCTTTTTGGAGACGGTGATGTCTCCCACGATGCCGTGCTGCGCAGGTTTGAGGTCTCCCTGATTCTTTTGGCGGCGCGGTTCATGGTTCGTAAAGGTGATGCGTGCGCCTGCCACATCCCGCCAAGCATCCCCTTCGAGATCGAGCGTGAGCGGCTCAGCCCGGCCCTCCAGCCAGATGCGGCCACGCAGGTGGCCTTGCTCGGTGTTATCGAGTTCGCCGCGAACGATTGCCTGATCGAGTCGGAATGCCATGTGGGAACGGACCAAGCCGCTATCCGTGCCAGAATTCAAAGCCCAATTTCACCGCCACCTGTAAGGAGTGCCGGGTGATTTACAAATTCCAGCTTTCCTAATTTCTGAGCGCCGCTACTCTCGCCGCCCTGTGACCCCCACACGCATGTATCTCAGTCTCTGGTTCGGCATTCTCCTGAGCACCCAGGCAGGTTGCTCCTCGTCAAAAGACACCGGCATCGCCGGAGTGGCAGCCAACGGTGAAGTCCGCCGCGCCCTGCCCTTTGAGGAGAACAATGGCACCGCCAAGGACGTGCCGAATCCGATCACGAAGCAGTTTAACAATCCTTCTTCGCTGCCCACCACACCGCCAGCAGGTGTGCGAGTTTCCTATTCCTCCGTCAAAACCAGCCAGAAAGTCTTGGCGATGACCTTTGACGACGGCCCGCACCCTTCGCTCACACCGAAGCTGCTCGATCTGCTCAAGGAGCGGAACATCAAATGCACCTTCTTCCTCATCGGCAAGCAGGTGAAGATGTATCCAGACATTGTCCGCCGCATGATCGCCGAAGGCCATGAGATCGGGAACCACACCTGGACGCATTGCAGCCTCACCAGCCGCTCCGACGAGCAGATCCGCAAAGAACTCCAGCAATCCGCCGATGCCGTCAAAGAAGTGGCGGGCGTCTCACCGCAACTCATCCGCCCGCCCTATGGTGCCATCAATCAGCGCATCAAGGACATGATGTTCACCGACTTTGGCTACTCGACAATCATGTGGAGCGTCGATCCGCAGGACTGGCGCCGCCCTGGCGTGGCGGCTGTGACCAGCCGCCTCGTGAATGGTGCCCATCCGGGTGCCATCATGCTCGCTCATGACATTCATCCGCCCACGCTCACCGCGGTGCCGGCGATGTTTGATCAGCTCATCGCCAAAGGCTATCAATTCGTTACCGTGAGCCAGCTCCTAAATCTCGAGAAGGCCAGCATGCCCGTCGGCATGGTCGTGAAGCCCGGTGACAAGAGTGACAAAGACCCGAAGGCCTTTGCGCAGTAAGCGAGGTCCCCTTTCCCATCTCCAATCCAAAGAAGGCCACGATCACCTCGCGGCCTTTTTATTGGCTTGCCCCGCTTTGACCATACTCAATCGGCCCCCAGATGGTCTTATCCCAACCGAGGTTTCGCACGTCCTCCGGGTCCACCGCATCCTCCGAGAGAACCACGACCAGACGCAGGCCATCGGTGAAGTAGGGATCGCCCGTGAGGTTCTTCCGCGGCTTTTCCTTCGGCGCAGGCTCTGCGGCACGAGCAAAGCCGAAGTGCGAGATGCGGAAGCGGTGCAGCAGGCTCTCCAGCACATATTGACGCGCCTCATCGACCATCGGGTCAATCACATGCGTGGTAAGCGTGGGAGATTTTTTCGTGATCTTGATGCCGATGTCACGGCTCACCTGCCCCACCCACACCGAGCGGCCTTCCATCGTCCAAGGTGCCAGCCACAGGCGCAGATGATTGCGCTGCGAGAGGCTCGATCTCGCTCGCTGAAAGGCCACGTCCTGCTTTCGTCCGAAAACATACAGCGAGCTTACCGGCGCGGTGAGATAGGCATTCCCACGCAGCGCCGCCAAAATCATGCGCCGCACCGTGGAGCCATCAATGCGATGGGTGAAGTCCCAACCGCACTCCGAAAGCGCCGCCATCATCTCCGAGGCCTCGCC
>JBEIGR010000202.1:0-8491 GCA_040381795.1 Verrucomicrobiaceae bacterium
GCAGTGATGAGCAGCGCCGCGCCGGTGACGTAGGCGATGACGACGGTGCGGCTGATGTATTGGGTGAGATCGGCCACGCGGAGGAAGGCTCCGGCGAGGAGCAGCGCCGCCGTCATGAAGACAAGCAGTGGCATGTGAGTGAGCCGGTCGAGCTGCGGATACGCGGCGAAGTAGGAGAAGATCATGAACGCAGTGGCGTTCGTGGGGCCGAGGATCGTGTGGCGTGAGCTGGAGAGCATCGGCCCGATGAGAGCGGCGATGGCGGAGCAGTTGATGCCATAGTGCAGCGGCAGCCCGGCGATGAGGGCGTAGGCCATGCCTTGCGGAATGGCGAGCATGGCGACGGTGGCTCCGGCTTTGAAATCGGCGGTGGCGGTGCGTTTTCCATACCCGAGGAAGGCGCGGCGCAGCGGAAAGGGATCGAGGGCGCTGTCTGACACGACGGCGCGTGTGAGCGAGATGAGGCGCTGCGTGCCGTGAAGCACGTTTTGCAGCCAGACGCGGGGGGTAAAGGTCAAATCACAGCCTCCAGGGTTTCGAGATCGTGCATGTTAGGCCGTGTTTCATGCGCACAAGCTGGAAGTGCGGTTGGCGGCTTCATTTCACATCTCGCCAGAGCCAGCGCAAAGCCTCGGGCAGGGCAGGGGCCATGCCTTTGCTGCCGTGGAAGCACAGGTTCCAGTCGATGCGAAAGTCGTAGTTCATGAACTTGAGCGCGGCGGCCATCTGCTTGTTGGCGAGCGGCCAGTTGCCGAAGGGATTGTCGAGGTCGTTTTCGCCATCGAGCAGGTACACGCGGATGGGTTTTCGCTCGGTTAGGCGGATGAGCGAGGGATAAACATGCCCACCACGCAGATCGACGAAGGAACCGACCCAGGAGAGCACTTTGCCGAATTTGTCTGGTCGTTCCCATGCGGCGGTGAAGGCGCAGATGCCGCCTGAAGAGCCGCCGGCGATGGCGCGGGCATCCGGTGTGGCGCGGAGCTTCACGGCGTGGCGTTTTTCCACCTCGGGGATGATTTCTTCGAGAAGGAAACGTGCATAAGCACCTCCCAGCGAGTCATATTCGAAGCTGCGGTTTGCGGCTTTATTGCCGGGCTTTTGCTTGGGCTTGCGGCCGGGATCGATGAAGATGCCCACGGTGCGCGGCATGGCCTTTTGATGAATGAGATTGTCGAAAACGACCGGCACGCGGAGAGAGCCGGTGGGGTCGGCATGACGGCTGCCATCCTGCCAGACCATGAGGCAGGTCTCCTCGCCGGGCTGGTGGCCGGCGGGAAGATAGATGGTGACATCCCGCACGGTGTCGGGGAAGACCTTGCTGTCCTTCCACTCGAACTTTTCCAGTCGGCCTTTCGGCACGTCGGCCTGCGGTTGGCTATCGGCGGTGAGGGGGAAATGCTCAATGCGGGCGCTGCCAGCCATGCGAGGCATGCCTCCAGCCTCGATGCGGTAGCTGAGATCGGTGAAATTTGGCATCTCGCGTGCCAGCACTTGGAGGCCGTCCTCGCCGAGAGAGGTCATCTCGCCGATGAGGGTGCCGTCCTCGCGGAGGACGCTGGCGGGTTGCGGATCGAGGATGGCCCAGAGAACGGTCGTTTCCTCGATTTTGGCGGCGGCACGGCCTTGGGCGAGATTTTTGAGGCCAAAGGCGCGAGTCACGGCCTCGTGCATCTTTTTCCGATCCTCGGCGGAGGCATGTGAGAGGCCTTCCTGGGCTTGGAGCATCTGTTTGGGCGAGGCCCAGCCTCCACCGGATTTTGGTTTGTCCTGGCCAGGCAGGAAAGTCGGAGCCAAAAGCAGGCAGGAAAGCAGGATCGCGGGTGGTCGCATGATGGGGCGGCTTTAACGCCGCTTTCATGCCGAGTTATCGCCTGCTTTGCCGGGTGATCAGAGCGAGGCGGTGAGAGGCTGGCGCTTCGCGGGCACGCCGGTGGCGCGGATCTGCGTTTGGATGCTGTTGAGCATCTGGCGCACATGCGGCCAGCGGGTGCGGTCCTTCATGAGTTGGGCGCTACGGTCGTAGGAACCCCATTGGAGCACCTTGATATCGACATGACGCACGCCCCAATCATCCATTGCATTGCGGCTGGGCTTGTAGAGATCGATCGTGCCGGTGCCGACGAGGGCGCTGCCATAATCATCCACTTCATAGACGATGCCTGGTTCGCTGGCGATGGAGAAACGGGTGCCCACCGGGAACCGGGACCAGTCCGCCGCCGCGCTGCGGACCATGCCGTATTTCAAATTGGTGCCGATGGCATTCTTCACGCCATAGACGATGTGGTCGCTCTCGGAATGTGTGTAGGCCGTGGTGCGCACTCGCATGCTGGGGCCGAGGCGGCTGGCGGAGGCCAGCATGAGAGGCGGCTTTTCAAAGGCGGGCTTGGGTGTATCCAGCACAAAGGTGTAGCCTTTGATCTGCTTCGGGCGGAACGGGACCGTCGTGGCAAGGGCCTTCCGCACCTCATAACGGACGCCGGATTGCAGCGGCGGGGAGGTTTTCGCCGCCTGCGGCTGGCTCTTGAGGGAGAACAGGCCGCCCTTGGGAAGAGCACAGGACGACAAAACGACGGCAGTGAAGGCTGCCGCGCCAAAATGAATCAAAGACGAGTTACACATGGCTGATAATTTGCTGAATTGACAGAATTTTAATAAAAAATTCACAACTCCGCAATATAAAAAGTATAATTCGTATGAAATTAATGGCTGGAAAAAGTTTGGAGGCTCAAACATTCAAAAAATGCCCTCTCGCCACGTCGGGGCCATTTTCGGCCCTCACTCCACCGCAAAAAGCGCCTGAATATCCGCCTGGGTCATTTGGAGCTTCTCGGTGCGGCCGGTAAGTAGGCCCTCGATGAGAGCGGCTGGCTATTCTTGCCCGGCCAGCTCCCAGGCCCTTGCAATCACATCTTCTCGAATGTGAAAATTGGTTCGTTCGCGGAGTTCTCTGATCAGGCTTTGGTAGTCGATGAGTCCCCGGCGGGCTGCCAGAGCCAAGATGTTCACGGTGCCAGCGACTCGCAGCCCAAACGAGGCTGCAATTTTCCTACCTCGGTGCTCATCCATTAGTAGCAAGACCTCTGGCCTCTTGATTAGTGCCAGCGTGATCGCCGCAGCCTCTCCTGCATCGAGCCTGCTGGCGATGTTTTGATTCTCAGATGGATCATCCACTACCGTCAGCCACTCAGGCGCGGCCTCCATCCATTCACGGAGAGCTTCAGGCGCATGCGGGTGGCAACACTCATGAAAAACAGCGCGGGGGCATGTGACGGACCCGAAAAGCGATCTCAAGAGTTCCAGCCTGCCCACCACGGCTAGGTAACGCAGTGGAGTAGTGTCACTGATGATGATCATTCGCGGACGGATTCACGAAGAGCCCAGGCACCCTCGGCGACTTCATCCATCGACGTATCAGGCCAGACGCCTCGGGCAGAAAGAAACTCCTCCGTCTCCCAGCGGGACTCAAAACCTAGCAACGCGCGAACCTCAGCCGCAGATAGCACTCCCTCGCGGTAAGACTGCGCGGCAAATCCCTCCATCACACGGCGGGCGAGGCTCGATGCCGCTGCATCGATGCGATGCGCAAGCAGGTCGGGTATGTTTAACGTCAGCGTCATGTGCAAGTGTGCCCCATCTCCCAGATGAAGGCAACCGCCGGATAGGCCCTCACTCCACCGCAAAAAGCGCCTGAATATCCGCCTGGGTCATTTGGAGCTTCTCGGTGCGGCCGGTAAGTAGGCCCTCGATGAGAGCGGCTTTTTTCTGCTGCATCTGCACCACGCGTTCTTCGATGGTGCCTTCGCAGATGAGTTTGTGGACGAAAACCGGCTTCGTTTGGCCGATGCGGTGCGCGCGGTCACTCGCCTGCGCCTCAGCGGCGGGGTTCCACCAGGGATCGTAATGAATCACGGTATCTGCGGCGGTCAGATTCAGGCCCGCTCCACCGGCTTTGAGACTGATGAGGAAGACAGGCACGCTGCCCGTTTGGAATTCGCGGATGGGTGCCTCGCGATCCTTCGTGCTGCCGGTGAGCTTCACGAAAGGCGTGCCATCCTTCTTCAGACGAGCCTCGATGAGCGCCAGCATCTCCGTGAACTGCGAGAAGATGAGGATGCGGCGACCTTCCTCAATGAGCTCGGGCAGCATCTCGTCCATCAGATAGGCCGTTTTGGCGGATTCTTCGAGGTTTTGCGCGGTCTCCTGCTTGAGCAGCTTTGGATGGCAGCAGACCTGGCGAAGCTTCAGCAAGGCATCGAGCACGATGATTTGCGATTTATCGAGGCCATTGGCGGCGATGGCTTCACGCACACGTTTGTCCATCGCGGCGCGGATCGTCTCATAAAGATCGGTCTGCGCCTTGCCGAGGCTGATGGTGTGGAGAATTTCGGTTTTCGGTGGCAGTTCCTTGGCCACGGCATCCTTCGTGCGGCGCAGCATGAGAGGTTGAAGGCGGGTGCGGAGCTGCTTTTGCCGGTCGGCATCGGCATCACGCTCGATGGGGTTGCGGTAATGCTGGCGGAAGGTATCCGCATCGCTGAGTAGGCCAGGGATGAGGAAGTGGAAGAGGCTCCAAAGCTCGCCGAGATGATTTTCCATCGGCGTGCCGGTGAGGCAGAGGCGGTGGCGGGCCTTTAAACTGCCGCAAACCTGCGCGGCGAGGCTTTTCGGGTTCTTGATGTTCTGCGCCTCATCGAGGGCGACGATGTGCCAGTCCTGGGCGGTCAGCACTTCCGCATCCCGCACGAGCAGCGGGTAGCTCGTCACCACGAGGTCATACTGCTTGAGGAATTTGAAATCATTTTTCCGATTGTCCCCATGCAGCAGTAGCAGGCTGAGTGATGGCGTGAATTTGATCGACTCGTTGATCCAGTTTCGCAAAACACTCGTCGGGGCCAGGATGAGGCAGGGATGCTGCATGCGGCCACTTTCCTTCTCGATGAGGATGTGGGTCAATGTTTGCAGCGTTTTGCCCAGGCCCATGTCATCGGCCAAAATGCCGTGCAGGCCGAACTCACGCAGGAACTGCATCCACGAGGCACCCTCACGCTGATAATCACGCAGGCTGGCCTTTAGCGAAGCGGGCGGTTCGATCAAAGTGATCCGCTGGAAGTTCTCCAACTGCTGTGAAAGCGCCGAAAGCTCCGCCGGAGCACGAATGGGCAATCCATCCAGCGTGGCGAGCTGGGCGGCGCGGAGCTTGTCGAGCTGGAGCTTGCCGTCTTTGCGCACCGGCCGCGTCGAGAGCAGCTCATCAAAGAAGCGCAGCAGCACCAGCAGCCGCTCCGCAGGCACGGAGAGCACATCATCACGATCCCCACCGAGCGAGAGCAGGAAGCGCTGATCGAGATTTTTCTCCAAAACCGCCGCCGTGAGGCCCTGATCAATGCAATCGACTAGCAGCGGCACCAGCGTGATGCGGCGGCCCTCGATCTCCACGCCGAGATCCAGTGCGAACCAATCCTTGCCGCCTTTATCACCCTGCAAATCGCTGAACCACTTGTCCTCGCCTGCCTCGTGAATTTGAAAGCCGATATTCTCGGCCACTTCCACACGCCAGCCGGATTCGCTGAGCTTGGTTGTCTGCTCTTGGAGAAACTGCGCCCAAAACAAGGCATGATCTCCAGATGCCGTCATGTAGCCGAGGGTGGACTCTTCCGTCTTCGTGCCCGGCAACGCTTCGGCGAAAGGCTTGAAACCTAGCGAGGACAAATCCGTGAGCAGAAGCCGCTCTGAGCGTAGATTCCGCACCACGGTGTGCTTCATGCCTTCTTCATCCGTCCACTGATGCGCCGGGCTGCGCACCAGCATCTCAAAGCGCCGCGGACAGCCGTCATACTCGGCAAATGGCTGCGCGATGGCGATGCTGCGCGGCGTCCAGCCGCCGATGCCGCGTTTCGCCGTGACCTGAGGCACCTGAGCGGCGATGCGGCGCACGACGAGCACCGGTTTCGGCTCGGCGGGAGGGAGTTCGTCTTTGATTTCGAGCTGCACGCTCTCGCTTTGCGGCGATGGCGAGGCCTTCTCATGCACGCGGGGCATTTTTTCGATGCGCTGACGACCTTCCTCGATGTCGAGCATGAGCATCACCGCCGCCGCGTGCGGACAGAGCGATCCTTGCACGCAGGTGCAGTGTGAGGTCATCGCCAGCGATGCATCTTCCCTCAGGCGCAGATGAACGGTGACCGAGGCCGTGTTGAACAAACCGGTGCCAACCCCTGCGATGATCTCCAACTCGTTGTCCGAGCACACATGCACGCCCGCGAGGCCGATGTCTCCATGCTTCAGCAAGCGCCCGCCCTCGTCGATCTGCTGCCGACGAAACAGCCACAGCCACGACTTCGAGCGCACCTGCGCCCAGAGCTTGGAAAATGGGTAGCCAGTGTCATTCATGAACCATCCACAGGGCCATGCAGTCTGGAGCGAAGCTCTTCGACCACCTTGTTTGACAGTCTGAATCGAGTGGACTGCAGCTTGTTGATCGCTGTGTCGAAATCGACCAGTCCACGAAGTGCCGCATTCAACATAACGCCTGCTGTGCCCGCATGTTGAATACCTAAAGCGGTGCAAAGGTGCCTCGCGGCGAGGTCGTCAACAATTACGAAGGCGTTCGCACGAGAAAGCCAGGCCAGTGAGATCGCCGAAGCCTCGCCTGCATCGAGCGAGGCCGTTTCAGGAAGCAGCGGCGGATCAGGCACGACCTGAACCCATCCAGGAGGCTGTGTCATGAATGCCCGAAGCGCCGCCGGTGCGCCGGGATGCAGGCTTTCACGCACCACAGCCTGAGGCACGGTGATCTGGCCATACAATGCATGAAGCAGATCGATCAGCCCTGTCTCGGCGAGTGCCGAGAGTGAGGAGTTGTCGGAAATGACCGTCATTTCGCGTGCTGCGATAGAAACGCCTCGGAAGTCCTCGCGTCAGCAACGATCTCATCAGCCGAAACACCCGGCCATACCGAATGCCGCGACAGCACCTCAATGGCATCCCACTTGGATTCGAGACACAAAAGACGGCGCACCTGCTCCACCGAAAAACAAGCAGCGGCATAGGCCTGCGCGGCGAGTGCTTCGATCGCCACACGGCTCGGATTGCCCAGCTTTGCGTTTAGCGCGGCGGACAAATCTTCGGGAATGTCGAGAGTCACAGTCATGAGGGATGCTAACACACAGCGTTTTGCTGCGCAAACCGTGCCTTTTCCTTCACCGCGTCCCACGCCTCATCCATCTCGGCGAGGCTCAATTTGCCGAGTTCCTTGCCGTGCTCGCGGAGGTGGGTTTCCATCGCGTGGAAGCGTTTCACGAACTTGTCGTTCGCGGCGGCGAGGGCGGACTCGGATTCGATGCCGAGTTTGCGGGCGAGATTGACGACGCTGAAGAAGAGATCGCCGATTTCTTCCTCGATGTGCTTTTTGTCGCCGCTTTGCACGGCTTCCTCGAGCTCGGCGGTCTCCTCGCGAATTTTATCAAACACGGGTGCGGCATCCGGCCAGTCAAAGCCCACGCGGGCGGCCTTTTTTTGCAGCTTTTGACCTCGCATCAGCGCTGGAAGGCCGCCGCCCACGCCGTGGAGCATGCCTTCGTGCTGCGTGCCCTTTTCCATACGCTTGATGGCATCCCACTGGGTGAGCACGGCATCGCTCGTGGCGGCGGTGGTGTTACCAAAGACGTGCGGGTGGCGGCGGATGAGTTTGTCGCACAGGCCCAGGGCCATCTGGTCGAGATCGAAGGCACCCCTTTCACTCGCGATTTCGGCATGCAGCACGGGTTGCAGCAGGATGTCGCCGAGTTCGTCGCAAATCTGGGCCGGATCGCCGCCGCGGATGGCTTCGGCCACCTCGTAGGCTTCCTCAATGACATGCGGGATCAGCGACTCGTGCGTCTGCTCCATGTCCCACGGGCAACCGCCGGGAGCACGCAGCCGATGCACCACATAGCGCAGGCGGGTGAGAGCATCGGGGTGGTGGAGCATCGTGGCGTCATCGGGCATCGGCGGAGGTAGGCGTCGTCAGTCTCGCGGTCAAGGTGCGTGAAGCCGCGAGCAGCAGTTCGCGGGCGTTTTGAATCGCCTCAGGGATCGGCATTGCCTCCGGCTTCACCTGAATGAGGTGATCAAAATGAGGCGCGAGGGCTTCTCGGGCCTCGATCAAGCCCGCGAGAGCTGCCACGGGCTTTCCCAATTCACGGGCCAAGAGCGCCACGCCCATAGGCCCTTTGCCATGCAGCGTTTGGGCATCAATACGACCTTCCCCCGTGATGACGAAATCCGCCGCCGCGACTCGTCGGCGCAGGTCGATCAGATCAGCGATCAAATCGAAGCCGCTGGTGAGCCGAGCATCACAAAACGCCATCAGGCCATAGCCAAGCCCTCCCGCCGCTCCGGCTCCGTGAAACTCCGCTGGATACACGCCGAGATCACGCTCGACGACCTTCGCCAGCCGTTCAAGACGGCTTTCAAAGTAGGCGAAGTCCTTCACGCCCTTTTGAGGCCC
>JBEIGR010000203.1:0-8485 GCA_040381795.1 Verrucomicrobiaceae bacterium
ACGGCCCGATAATCTTCGCCTGGATGAAGAAGAAAACGGCGTGAGTGGGTTTGGAGGCGGGGTCCACCATTTTGGTGAGGTCGGGTTTGGTGGTGGCGGAGGGGAGCTGGCCGGAGCCGCCGTGACCGAGCACGAGCACATTTCCACTCATCACGGTGACACCGGTGGTGGTCTTCATGGTGCTAAAGACGGGCTGGAAGACCTGATTTTCGGTGAGCACGGCCTCGCTGAGCTTGCCGTCTTTGTCGGCAGCTACGGCTTTGATGGGGCTGCTGTAATTCATGAAGCCTTCAAAGGTCACGAGTTCGGGCGCGAGATTGAGTTCTATCGTCTTGCCGTCTGGACCGACGGTCGGCTCGATCTCCAGCTTGAACCCGGTCATGCGCATCTCGAAGTTCCTGGGTGTGGCAGGCGTGGCGGCGATGACTTGGCCCGGGGTGAGCTGCACCGTCTTTTCACTCGATTCGGTGGAGAGCTTCGGCGGTGTGAATTCCGTGGGATAGATGAATTCGCGGCTGCTCTCGCTGGTGGCACGGACGCCGCCCTTGGTGGCAAAGCTGGGGGCGTTCATGAGGCTATGGCCTGGCATTTTTTCCAGTTTCAGGAGCACAGCGGCGGCTTTTTCAGCGGTGAGGACGCCCAGGTTCGACATAGCCTCCGGGCTGTCGAGCGTGAGGCCAGCGTCTCGCAGCGCGGCAGGGTCCAGCGGCACGCTGACGATCTTGGTGTTGAACTGCACTTGCTTCGGGCCGTCGTCAGCGGCAGCAGCGGTGAGGGCGAGGAGGCTGAGGAGGAGTGTGAGGTGAGTTTTCATGAGTTTGGTTGAAAGGGGATGTGGTGGGGTGTTTGCAGATTATCCGCATTCTGGCGAATGCGCCTACGGCGCGGCTTGTAGGCTGGTTCGCCAGAACGAGAGAGTTCGTTTTCAACGGAGGACGACGCGGTAGGTGCTGCCGTTCTGCTCGGTTCGTAGCCCGGCTTGATGAGCACTCATGCCGAGGATGTCTTCCAGCGGCCCTTCCCGGGCATCGAGGCTGATGCTGCCTGTTTTGGCATCGACGCCTGGGGCCAGCTCGATCTGCACATTGAGTTTGGCTTCGGCCACACGCTGGCGCAGCAGAGCCACGGCGTCCCCAATGCTGCTCTCGGTGAGCTGAACCATGGAGATCAACTGCTGGGACTCGCGGGTAGGCGGCACCTCCTCCCGCACATGCACGCCTTGGGCGTCGATGGTGACGGTGGTTTTGTCAGCCTTGGATTCGACAAGGCCGAGGCGGCCACCGTTCTTATCCGTGATGAGTCGAACATGACCGATGTAGGTGCCGTGGCTGATTGTTTTCCCGGCTTTGAGGCTCGACGCATAGCCGGGCTTCCCATTCTCTCCGACGAGCTGGATTTTTACCTCCTCGGAGAGCTTGTTGGTGATGCGGATGTCACAAGGATCACCGCCATCGCGTGAGGGACGGAGTTCGATGTCGCGAGCGGCTGGGGCGGGTTGTGGTGCTGTTTGGCGAGATGATGCGACGAATGACGAAGGGGCGACGGCAGAGGTAGATGCAGAAGCCGTGAGCTTCGGCCACTTGTCCGTCATGGTGGGCGTGGCGGGGCGTTTCTGGCTGGAGGCGGTGAGAAAGGTCGGATAAGCCCAGTGGGCGTGGTCGTAGTTGCCGTCACCAAGGTTATCGGTGAGGAGCGTGAGCACTTTGGAACCTGCGGGGAAGGTGATGTCGATGGGGAACTCGTGGGATTGGTAGCTGGAAAGCGGATTGGAGAATTCCATGACCTTGCCATCGACGAGCACCTGGTGCTTCCAATCGCCATGGGCCAAAAGCTCACCCGTCCGAACATCGCTGTAGCCCACGCCGAATGCGGTAAAACGGGTGTAGCCCTCCGGGATGGCGAAGTCGATGCGACTGTTCGCATGCGCCCACAGGAACTGCGAGCAAGGCATGCGCCCCACCATGACCGAGGCGTTATTGTTCCTTCTCTCCCATTCCACGACGGTGCTGATCTGAAAGGGGATATACCCCACCTGCGCATGCTGAGGCGAGAGATCACCGAGGAAGAGATCGGGGCGCTCGCGGGACTTGGCATCCGGCACAGCCGCAGGATCAGCGGCGAGGGCCTGCCAGTGGATGATGCCTGCGGAGAAGTTTTCCTGGCACTGCACGGCGATTCGCAGAGCGGTCGTCTTCACCGGAGTGAATTTCACGCTGTTCCAGGTGTCTCGCGTGGCCGCCGGGATGGCGGCGTCCACGGGCACCCACGCCCCCGTGCTTTCTTCGCGGTAAAGCAGACGCCAGAAGGCGGGCAGGGCACAGCCGCCACGCACCGTGCTGTCATCGAACCAAAAGACGCGGCACTCGCCGATGGCCTGCGGGCTTTCCCATTCATATTGCGCCCACTCGGCGCTGCTCATGTGGGCGTGCCAGGTGAAGCGAGAGAGGCTTTGGTCCTCGGATTTTCGGTGAGGGCGTTCCTCGCTCGTTTTCATATTCAGGACATGGTCTCCCCCGCCACAAAAGGAGGCGCTGGGCTGTGCTTTGCCTGCGATGTTTGTTCCAACCGCTGCTGGGACGGCATCACTCACCGGCGGCTCGAGCTGGAGGTAATCGAGACCGACGCCATAGGCGTCACGCTTGTCCATGTGGATCACGCTGGTGTCGAGGATGCCGATGCGCAGCACATGCGGCCCGGCGGCGAGATCGTGGAGGCCGAGGTCGCGTGCGCCGGAGATGACGGCTCCATTGGCCTGGAGGTCGAAGATGCTGCCTTTGAGCTTTTTGCCATCCAGGCTGACTTCGACGATGCCGTAGTCATAGGACGAGGTGAAGGCGGCTTTGAGGCGCTGTTTGCCGCCCTGATCTTCTTCGACATTGAATTCCAGATCCAGGCTGTAGCCTGCTGCGCCGCCGCGCCAAAAGAGATGCGCATCACCGCTCCACAGGGCGTTGGTTTGTTTCATCCCTTGAGGCTCCACATCGCCACCGGTGACTTTGATGACCTTCAATACCTCGCCTTCGAGGCGTTTGGTCATCTTCCGCCCAGGGTTCGTCTTCGGCACGAGGAAGTGCCAGCCAAGCGCGGCGACCAGCATTCCCAAGGTGCCGAAAACGAGTGCCCGCGGTTTTTTTGAGCCTTTCGAGGCCGTTTTGGCCGCAGGTGCATTCGAGCGCGGCGCGGCGGGTCGTGCCTGCGGTGGTCCGGCGGGCCGTGCGGCAGGTTTGGCGATGGGTTGGGCTGCGGGAGCTGCCTGCGGAGTGGCGGAGGCACCGGCGAAAGGCGCGGGCATCGCCATGGTGGCCTTCGGCGGCAAGTAACCGGAGAAGGGAGAGGCATTGATCGCCTGCCATTCGTCCGCGCCTTCCCGCATGATGAAGTGCTCCCCCATGAGCTGCCCCGCCTGGATCATGGCGATAAGCTGCTCTTTGGTGACGGGGCCGAAAGTCTGTGCGCTGTGAGAGTAGTACCAGGAGTTCATCGGGAAGGAGTATCCACCGATTTCACAGATTGAGATGATTGGGATTCATCAATCCTTCTGAATCTGCGCAATCTGTGGATGAGTCGGATTGGGTGGTTCAGCGGCGCATGTTGGGATTGAAGCGCGTGCCGGGGACGAAGCCGGGAGGGAAGTAACCAGGAGGAAACACGCCCGGAGGCACCATGCCGGGTGGGAAGCCGGTGGCGCCGGGCATGCCAACGGGGGCCTGAGAGATGGAGGCTGGCATGGCAGGGGTGGCCTGGCTGAGGCGGGAGGTTTTACCGAGCACTTTTTCCAGCGCGGCGAGGCGGCTCTTCGCCGCATTGAGGCCGGCCTCAGCGGCTTTGGCTTCCTGCTCTTTCTTTTGCGCTACGGGGATCCAGCCGCTGATTTTGCCCAAGGATCGGGCGATTTCGTGCTTCTGTCGTGCCTCCGCTGCTTCCGCGTAGAGCTGGCCGACGCGGGCGCTGAGGGACTCGACACGGTTTTCGAGATCGGTGAACTCCAGCTCCTGGGCGGCACGTTCATCCGGCACGTCCGGGTTCTGCACCGGGCCGTTGTCGATGCGGTCGAGGGCGGTGGAGGTGCCGGTGCTGCTGTGCCGCATGGAGAGCTTCCGCTGGTAGGAGCCGAGCGTGGTCTGGTAGTAGTAACCCACCGCGCAATTCATGCGCACGTTGTACTGACGTGATTCCCGCAGCTTTTGCCAGGTGCCCGCCTGGGCGTCTTTGGTGAAGATGGTGCCATCCGGGCGGAACTCGACGATGGAGCCATCCGCCCGCTTCCAGGTGCCGATGATCTCTTCCAGCGCAGCGGAGGCCGGGGTGGCGAGAAAGATGAGGCTGAGGAGCAGGACGAGGCGGCGGAGAGCTGTTTTCATGGGAGAAGGAGTGTGGGTGACAAGAGGAGATTCGGAAGGGGGGGCGGGCGGTTGCAGTGGAGGAGAAAGAAAAAGCAGAAAGATGGACTAGTCGGTGTTTCCGAAGCGTGGACATCTGAGTCTTATATTTTTGCCATCCATCTTTTTGCGGTGGGTTTGGTTTTCTGGAGCCCACGTCAACGATGAGATGAAGATCTAGGGCGAGTGTGAAGTTGGGTTCATCGCGACGTTTTTTTGAGAACATGACTAGGCGTTGTCATTCAAGGTCATTCCCAATAAGTCATTTGGCCCCCACCGATCCTTGACTGTCGTGGATGCTTCCTTGCAGCGTCTAATGCTACTTTTGCCCGCTCCTCGGAGTCAAAAAAACACGAAAGAGTGCCAGCCCTGTCAAATTGCACTTTGAATTCCCAGAGGGAATCGTCTTCTCTATCTTTAACTTTTTCGAGGGAAAACTCCGATGGGTCACATATCCTTGCCTTGGATGACTTGGTGCCACCTCTAAGTCCTGAGTCTCCAGACCAATACTCGAAAGTGAATTCATTATCGCCTCTGCCGATGATGCAACGCTGGGTGTGCTCTTTGGCCATCGCTAGAGCTAGATTGGCATCGGCTTCCTCGTCGAGCAGTTGCAAATGAACCGTGCCATCCGTGAGCAGCCAGCCATCGGTACCTCGGTTCATGATTTTGAGATTTGAGGGATTGTAAGTCACGCAGCCGTCCACGCGTTTGAGCGGCGTCCAATCAGGGACAGGTAGCGGCGCTGGGGCCAGCACGCAGCGAAAACCAGAGTAGGGTCTATGATCGGTTGGGCCATCCCCGCTTTGTTCGAAGCCAGAACTGTCTGGAAATGATTCCCACATGCCACCGCGGACTACTCGGAGGTCCTCCCGTTCGTCGATATCGGAACACCATTCACCGACATTTCCCATCAGATCAAAAACCCCAAACTTGTTGGGCTTGAGGCTCATGACTGGCCGTGTAGTCACACCTGGGGCAGAAGGCCTTTCCACCGGGAACAATTTTCCATCTTTCGCTTCTTTAGCATTCGGATCGTTGGGGATGCCTGCTGCCAGGCACCATTCGTGATCGGACGGCAAACGATAGCTGCGGCCTTCCTTCTTGCTGAGCCAATCGCAAAATGCATCGGCATCATGCCAACTCATGTACCCAACTGGATGATCGTCTCCTGAGCTCACGGCTTTTCCCTGATACATGCCATTTTTCCAATGCTCGCGAATACGCGGATCATCCTTTGCGAAAGCGGCGAAATCCTGCTTCCGCGTCTCATGCATGCATACCAGTAAATCCGTACCCGGCACCGGGACAAACTGCATGCCGAGGCTATTGATGAAGGGCTGCTCCATCGTGGCGGTGGGAAAGGCCGGGGCGGGTGTCTGCGGCGTGACGAGGCCTTTGGTTTTGAGCCATTCGATGTCAATGGCGCTAAGGGAAGCAGCTTTTACGGTGTATTCGATGCCGTCTTCCTTGCGCAGCACGATGTCATCTACGCTGATTTTGACGAGAGCAGCACGGATGGACTGGCCTTTGGTGTTCGTGAAGGTGCGGAAATCTTCGGCAGTTGCCGTACCGGTGAGAAGCAAAGAGGTGCAGAAGACCAGCAGGCAGATGACGATCTGGTGGTGGGAGGCGTGTATTTTCATTGGGAGGAGAGTGCGGGCGGCAGAAGTTGATTCGCGAAGCGCGGCGGGCGGCTGCACCTGCTCAGCGTCTTTTTTCCGCGAGGGCTTTGGCGACAGTTGGTTCGATTCCAGAACCATGAAAACCGATGGCGAGAATCTTGCCGAAATCGCCGTCGATGAGGACATTGGTTACCGAATTGATTCGGAAGTGCTTTAGAATGTGAGGTTCCCAATCCGACACCTGGGGCCAAGCAATTCGCAGCTCCTTCATGCAAGCACTTCGTTTGTCTATTTGCTCCAGGCTCCAGCATTCCCCCAGCACCTCAAGGCCGGCGGTGTGATGTTTTTCGTACACATGCTTGATAACCGTTAAATCTTGATGGGCACGAGTTCCCTCAAATCCCCAAAAGTGCAGAAGCAGTATCTTGCCGCTATAACTGCCTGGTAGGGTAATCTTCTCTCCTGTTAAAGTGCTCACCTCAAAAGAAGGAAATGGCTGGCCGATGAGAGACTTGGCTGGAACGAGGCGGAAGGAATCGCCTGAGGGATCAAGTCCCGAAAGCTCGTAAAGTGTGCCGTTTAAATTGAAGCGATCATGCACGAACACGACCTCACCGTCTTGATACCGAAACTTTCCATCGCCATTGAGATCAAGACCAAAATTGCAAGCCGGATTGCTGAAGTCGCCCTTAAAACCATCATCCAGCATCAGCACACGAAACTCTTTGTGGGCAACGTGAACAGTGCCCGTTCGGGCATGCCAGCCATTGTAGGACAGTCTGTTCAACGTGGTGTTTCTTTTGACGTCGCTAAAGAAAACGACGCTGGCTGGGAATGTGGTGTCTCGGAACTTGAGATCAACGACCGCTTTAATCTCGTGTTCTGTACTGCCGTCGTTTTTCCAGTGAGGCTTCGCTGTGTATTCGCAAGCCTGGTCATCGGTCAAATCGCCGTTGGCATTTCTGTCTATGTATGCACGTGGGCTTGACGTATCGATGCCATCAAGCAGCAAACAATGAATGCGTTCATTTTGCGCAGGACCTACTTTTAACTCAGCGTAGCTAGGCGAGGCAATATCTGGAGGAATTTTTTTCACAAACCCTGGACGAACTTTGCTGAGTGAAAGCCCCGAGCCATTTATCAATTCAACGTCGAAACGACCGTGCATGGATTTTGAGTCGAGATTCACAAGGTCGAGTTTTACATCAATTGATTCGGCGTAGGTCGGCGATTTCCAGAAGTAGCCGCCACCCGCTGCCGCCAGTGCCAGCACCGCTGCGATGGCTAGCCAGGACGATTTCTTTTTCGCGGGCACGGGAGCACGGTGAGCCGATGCGGGGCGCGGCTGTGCAGGACGCTGAGCGGGCGGGCCAGGACGGGCTGCGGGTGCTGCCACGGGCGGTGCCGCTGGCGGCAGATAACCCGCAAAGGGCGAGGCACCTAATGCCTGCCATTCTTGGGCCCCATTCGCCATGATGAAGTGCCCGGCCACAAGCTGTCCGGCCTGGATCATGGCGATGAGCTGCTCCGTGGTGATGGGGCCGTAGGTGTGTTGGGTGTCGGAGTAAAACCAGGTGTTCATGGGGAGGAGAGTGCGGGTTACAAAAGATGATTCGGAAGCCGTGGCGGCCGGTTGCACCTGCTCAGCGTTTTTTTTCCGCGAGGGCTTTGGCGATGGCAGCATCGAGACCCGTGCCGCGTGCACCGATGGCTAGGATGCGGCCGGTATCGCCATCAATGAGGTAGGTGGCGGGGATGGACTGGACGTTGTAGAGCTTGGCGATGGTTGTCTTCCATCCTTGGCCGTCGAAGACCTGCGGCCAGGTGATGTTTTTCTCCTTCAGGAAGGTGGTGAGCTTGTTTTTATCCTCATCCAGGCTGATGCCGAGGATTTCAAAGCCGGCGCTGCGGTGTTTCTGATAGGCGGCGACCACATGCGGGACCTCAGTGACGCAGGGAGGGCACCAAGTGGCCCAGAAGTCGAGGAGGAGCACCTTGCCCTTGTAGGTCGAGGGCATGGCGATCTTACTGCCGTCGAGCGTGGTGGCCTCGAAAGGCAGGGACGCTTTGCCGGTTTCGAGGACTGGGAGTGGTTTGGCCTCGGGAGCGCTGCGTGTGGAGGGGATGATGCGGAACGCAGCACCGCTCGGGGTGAGGTCGGCGAGTTCGTAATTGGTGCCGCCGATGTTGAAGGCGTCCTTCACCTTGAAGGTCTCGCCACCCCAGTCGTAGCGTTTGTCGCCATTCAGATCGAGGCGGAGGCTGCTGGAGGCAGCGCTGAAGTCTCCTTTGCTCTCGTCATCGCAAAGCAGGGCTGGGATGGACGTCCCGGCGAGAGTGATGGTGCCAGCACGGACGTAGTCGGAGTAATAGAGCAGAACTTTTTGTGGGCGGTTTGGCATGCCGGTGCCGAAGCGGTAGGCGGAAAGCTGCACGGTGAGGGGCGCTTCACCCGGCATGGCGAGTTCAATCGAGAAGGAG
>JBEIGR010000204.1:0-8441 GCA_040381795.1 Verrucomicrobiaceae bacterium
ATGAAGGGATTGGCGTCCGTGATCTTGCGTGTCTCAGGATCCAGCAGCAGTACGCCATCATGCGCAGCTTCAAAGAGGCGCCGATAGCGGACTTCGGACACACGCATCTGGTCATTCGCGCGCCTTCGCTCCGTGATGTCGAGGTTCGTTCCCACCACCCATTCAGTCTGGCCCGCGGCATTGGTGCGGACTGCTTCAAAGCACTGGATCAGCCGACATTCGTGGTCATCCGCACGCAGAATGTGAAACGTGCGCGTGCTGCGCCCGAGGCGGCGGATGGTGTCCTGCAACACGGCCTCCTGCTGCGCCAGTTCCTCGGGCAGCACGGCGCTGCTCCATGCGGAGTAGGGCACTATCCCGTCAGGTGTTGGCATGAGTCCGTAGATGCAAAACATTTGTGCATCCCAGCGCACTTCATTCGTGAGGATGTTCCATTCCCAAATGCCGACGGAGGTCGCCTCCGTGGCCAGGTGCATGCGCTCCTCGCTCGCTCGCAGTGTTTCGGCGAGGTTTTTCCTGGCGGTGATGTCAAGTAGTGCCATCGAAGCACGAACGGGCGTGCGGGCACCGGGCGGACCGCCAAAAACGACCTGCTCACGCACCCTCAGCCAGCGCACCTCACCATCCGGCCGCACAATGCGGTGATCCATGCAAAGTTGGCCGTCACCCGCAGGATCGAGCGATGCGGCGATGCGTGGCATCAGCAGCGCTAAATCATCCGGGTGAAACATCTTTTGAAGCTGTGCCCGTGGCACGGCCATGGCCGTGTCACCGAGCCCAAATAAACGCGCAGCCTCCGCACTGAGGTGCTTGAGGTCCGTGACATAGTCCACCTCCGCCAGCGCCAGCCCAGCCACCTGCATGCCAAGGGTCAGCTTCGCGTTCTCGCGGAGCAGCGCATCCATCACCTCGCTCTGTGCTGGATTGGTATCCTCACTGCGGGCCGCCGGTGCGGAGAGCATGGTTGACGAGTTCATTTCGATGGAGGGAAATTTATATATTTCATCTTTTGCGCTTGGCCGCTCCTTTGGCAGCGTCTCCAGCCGGAATGTCCACCCGCACGGTGGTGTGTCGGCCCGGCGCAGAGTCCACATTGGAGGTGCCACCGATCATCTCCACACGCTCACGCATGCCGAGCAGACCGAGGCGCTTGCTACGCTTCACATTGGCCGTGCTTTCGTGCTGAAAGCCATGCCCGTCGTCCTGGATCTCCATGCGCACCATCTCGCCCTGCGGCTGGATGCTCACTTTGACACGGGTTGCCTTAGCGTGTCGCGCTACGTTTGTCAGTGCCTCCTGCGCCACGCGGAAAAGCACCGTGCGGCTTTCGTCACTCAGCTTTTCCACATTCGCGAAAGCGGTGAAGGAAGCACGGATGCCGCTCTGCTCGGTGAATGTCTTCATATACGATTTCAGCGCGGGGATGAGTCCCAGATCGTCGAGCACGGCGGGACGCAGATCGCAGGCGAAGCGGTGGATGATGTCCACCGATTTCTCGACGAGGCGCTGGGTGATTTCGATCTTCTTGTGCAGATCCCGCGTTTTGCCCGTGGTCTTCGATTTCAGTGCGGCGAGCCGCACATTGATGCCAGTGAGCGTTTGCGCGATGACATCGTGCAGCTCGCGGCTGATGTGCTTGCGCTCCTCCTCCTGCACGGAAAGCAGGCGGCGGGAAAGCAGGCGCAGCTCCTCCTGCATACCACGGGATTTATCCAGGAGCTGGTTGGAGGTCTGCTCGCTGGTGCGCAGGGAGTGCTCCACGGTGCGGCGGCGGTCGATCTCTCGTTTGAGATCCTCGTTGGATGAGGCCAGCTCCACGGTGCGCTGCGTGAGCGTCTCGATGATGACTTTCAAATGCACATTCGCCTCGCGTGCGCCGCGATGGGTCTCCTCAATGGGTGTGAGTGCCTCGGCAAAAAAGATGCTCGCATGGCCGATCACGCTATCACGGCTGTGTTTCGTATTTTTAGGCAGGATGAGCATGGTCATGGCCTCCTCGTGCATGCGGGCGAGGTCGAGCGTTTCAAGCCCCACCTGCACAGCGCGGTGTCCGAGCTTGCGGGCGGACTCGAGATTGGCATGTGTTTCGCCTTGCACATGGCGCTGAAGGGCGGTGCGGTAGTTGCGGGCGAGTGCTTGTAGTTTAGCTTTCATGACGGAAACCCAACTCGTGGGCGAAGCGTTTGATCGTTTGCACGGACTCCTCCACCAATTGCTGCGTGGTGGTGATTTCCTGCGTGATGGAAGCGTCGTTATCTGCGACTTCTTTTTTCAGGGCCAGCAGCCGGACATGCAGTCCCAGCAGCGTCTGGGCGATCTCGTCGCGCAATTGTTTGCTGACAAGGAGCTTCTCCTTCTCGTTTGCGGCCAGAATTTGATGCGCCATGCTCTTCAATTGCGCTTCCAACTCCCGTGATTCACTCAGCAGGGCATCAAAGTCACCATGGCTGTTCTTCAATGCCGCCTCAGAGGCCTTGCGGTCGCTCGTCTCTCTCTCAAGCTGACGTTTGGAGTTCGCCAGCTCCTCGGTGCGCCGTCTGAGAGTATCGATGATCTCCATCAGATGGGCGCTGGCTTCCAGGGCAATGCGGTGCGTCTCCTCCAGCGGCATCACCGCCTCCGTGAAGAACTCGTCGGCCTGCGTGGTCATCTCCTTCCGTTCCGATGGCGATGCCTCGCTCGGCATGATCTCCGCCAGGGCTTGATCATGGATGCGGGCGAGATCCAGCGTCTCTAGGCCGATGGAGATGGCGTGATCACCGAGACTGCGATTCTGAGCTGTCCCCGCGTCGTCATGGATGTGCTTGCGCAAGGCTTGCAGGTAGCGGCCTTCGAGTCGGCTCAGCGGTGTCGGTTCGGTCATGGTGGATAACGCATTGTTTGGGCAGCATGCCAAACGGCGTGTCACCGGGCCATGGGGTAATCACCCCATTGGGATCGGCGATCTTCTGCCTCAGGCTCCAACCTCATGAATTTCGTGCCGCTCTCCAGCCTCCTACTGTGCCTCCAGCTTGGTCTGGCCTGTCGTCCTGTTTTGGCTGGGGTGAAAACGCCTCGTCTCAGCTCTGGCGAGGTGGCCTTTCTCAAAGCAGCCTCTACCTCAGCCGCGTTCGAAATCCGGCTCGCACGCCTCGCGGTGCGCCTGGGCAGCAGCGTGGCACTGCAAGCCTATGCCGGCATGCTCATCCAAGACCATCGCCGATTCAGCCTCGACTTGAAAGCTTTTACCGTGCTCGAATTCATGCCGATGAAGCTGGTGCTTCGGGAGGAGGATGCCACACTGCTGCACCAATTGGAAAACTGCGAGCCTGCTGAGTTTGATGCACTTTTACTCGATGGACTCCTTCACAGCCACGATTCTGCTCTCGCTGCCTTTGAGGCGCAGGCATCGGACCTCACCAGCCTGCGCCTGAAGCCCTTCGTGACAGAGACCATCCCACTGCTCCGGGCTCATCGTGACATGGCCGCCGGGCTTTCTGCTGAGTGACGAGACGATGTCACCGCCTCGCAAAGTGGGTATTCACCCCATGGTCAAAGTGCGGGTGCCTCGGGATCATCGCCGTCTTATGAAACAAAACACACCTTCAACTTCATCCAAATCTGCCTCCAAAGTCAGTAACGGCCACTCGGCTCATCCATCGCCCTCCGCGTATGCCTTCACACCCTCCGCCGAGGCCGTGGCCGTCCGCGCTTACCTAAACTACCAAAACCACGGTGCTGCCGATGGGCATGATGTAGAAGACTGGCTCGCCGCTGAAGCCGCCCTCTGCGCCGAGCAAGGCCTCGCTCATACCTGATCGCCCCCATGCGTGCCTCCGGCCTTGCCTTCATGGATAATCTCCGACCTCACGGAAGCTGCCCGCTGAACTGCCACCTGCGCGGAGGCCCGCGCTGCGTGCGCAATGTGATCCCCCTGCCTGGCGAGCATGCGCCGATCTCCTTTGGCCTGCGCCTCGGGCTCGATCACTTCTACGGCGCTGATGCAATGCCGCCGTGCATTCGCGGCTCCCATGGGGCTGCCTATTGGTCCGTCACATCCACTCCCGGCGAGCCTGTGCTGGCCGAAGAGTAGGTCTTCACCCCATGGCGGCCATGGAGCGTGCTGGTGATGATCCGCTGCTTCTTAAACCTTCACTTCCACCCTCCCATGCCTCGCAAATCCAAGACTGACATACCTCCGGAAACCAAAGCTAAAGACCAAGTCTATAAGCTCGTCGAACTCACCGGCACCTCAAAGTCCAGCGTCGAAGACGCCGTCGAAAAGGCCATCAAGCGTGCTCACAAGACCGTCAAAAATCTAAAATGGTTCCAAGTTATCGAAACACGCGGCACCATCGACAAAGGCAAGGTCGACCATTGGCAGGTCACACTCAAAGTCGGCTTCAACGTGGAGGACGCATGAAAACCACCCCAGACGAACTCACTCGGGCTGAGAAAAAAGCCGCCGCTGTCGTGACTCATGTCGAAATCACCACCGACATCGCCATCTGGGACGAAAGTGTTACTCCGGGACTGCGGGCCAGTCCTGCGCCGGCAAAGAATGGCTACCACGATGCCGATGCACCCGGCCAGCAACTCAACGCCACCCAGCAAGCAAAGGAATAGCCGGTGACCACCTCACCCGAGCATTCGCTAGAGCACTTCTCGCTGCGGACGCTTGTGCTTCTCGTGGTGTCTGCGGCAGGTATTTGGCTCTGCTATTTACTGGCGGAGCCATTCCTGCCTGCCCTAGCTTGGGCGCTTGCTTTATCCGTGCTCTTCACGCCGCTTCAGCGATGGCTGGAGTCAAAGTTCACATACTCCGGCCTAGCGGCCAGCATCGCGGTGATTGTCATCGCGGTGATCGTCGTTGTTCCTGTGCTTTTTGTCGGGCAAAAACTCGTCCTGCAGGCAGCGAAAGGCGCACAGCTCATCGAGACGAAAGTGGCCTCCGGTGAATGGCGGCGTGCCATCGAGGCGCAGCCGCGTCTCGCTCCGCTGGCGGACAAAATCGAAAGCGAGCTGGATCTGCCAGAGACGGTAAAATCAGTCGCTGCCTGGTTTAGCAGCATGGCAGGCGGCATTGTCGGAGGCTCTATGTTTCAGGTGATCAGTTTTGGACTGATCTTTTACCTGTTGTTCTTCTTTCTGCGAGATCGTCGCTTAGTCATTGCCTCGCTGTATCGCCTCTCACCCCTTGCCAGAGAGGAAACGGAGACGGTTCTTTTCCGTGTCCGCGACACCATCCAGGCCACTCTTTATGGCACCCTCGTAGTCTCCACCATTCAGGGCCTGCTGGCCGGGCTGATGTTTTGGTGGCTCGGTTTGCCCGCTCCGCTGCTGTGGGGCGTGGTGATGGCCATCCTCGCTGTCGTGCCGATGCTCGGCGCATTCGTCGTATGGATTCCTGCCTCGCTATTTTTGGCCTTGGAGGGCAGTTGGGGAAAAGCACTCATCCTCACCCTCTGGGGCATGCTCATCGTAGGCACCATCGACAATCTCTTGCGCCCCGTCCTCGTCGGAAATCGGCTCAAGCTGCACACCGTGCTCGCTTTCATCTCCGTGGTAGGCGGATTGATGCATTTTGGTGCAGCCGGGCTCATCCTCGGGCCAGCGGCATTGACGATCACCACCGTGCTGCTGGAGGTCTGGCGCATGCGACCTGAGCAAACACCCGTCAGCCAGCCAATGCCGCTCACAGATTCACTCCTTCTCAAAAAGAGCGCCCTCGAGCGTTGGGAGAATGAAGGTGGTGATTAGGTGAACACCCCATCGCAGTCGTTGTGGTTGCCCCCTAGTTTCGCCGCCTCATGAAAACACTCTTCACCTCCGAAGCGATCTCCAAAGATGGTCGTTCAGGGACGCTGCAATCACCCGATGGGCTCCTCGACGTCGCTTTGGGCAATCCATTGGAGGCAGGCATCGAGAAACGTGGCCCAAATCCCGAGCTCCTCTTTGCCGGGGCTTACTCGGCCTGCTACCACGGCTCCTTGGTGAATGCCGCACGTCGCATGGGAACGACCATTGATGGTTCCACCGTCCGTGCCCTCGTGAGCCTCGTTGAGGACGATCATGATGGCTATGGTCTCGCTGTGGAAATGCACGCCCTCTTGCCCGGCGTCGAGCCTGCCCAGGCCCTGCGCATCATGGAGGCCGCGAATCAAACCTGCCCGTATTCCAAAGCCCTGCGCGGCGAGGCCACTTTCACCCTTGTGGTCGATTCTAAACCACCGCAGCCCGTCTGAGCACGCTGGGGTGTTCGCCCCATGGTGAAAAGGAAATGTCCGCTGGATGCTCAGGGCCTCCATGAACCTCACGCACCTGCATCTCGCACTCAATCACATCCCTGTTCTAGGCACGGCCTTCGGGTTGGCTTTGCTCATCTTTGGCATCTGGCGGAAGAGCAACGAACTGAAGAAAACAGCGCTTTGTGCCTTCGTCATCATCGCCATCATGGCTGTACCGGCCTATCTCACTGGCGAGCCTGCGGAAGACGGCGTCGAAGGCTTGCCGGGAGTTTCGGAAGCGATCATCGAGCAGCATGAAGAGTCGGCAGGGGTGGCCTTTGCCAGCATCGGAGCACTCGGCGTGATAGCCCTCCTCGGTTTGCTCGCTTTGCGGCACGAAAAAGTCGTCCCCGCCTGGTTCGCAGGCCTCATGGTCATCGCATCACTCACTGTAACCAGTTTGATGGCTTGGACCGCAAACATCGGCGGCCAGATCCGCCACACTGAAATCCGAGTCGGTGCCGCCACATCGACGACGATCATCAAAGATCGCGATTAAGCCCAAATCATGGTCCATGATACTCCATCGCGCATCTCGAAGCTCTGGCAGCGCAAATCGACGCTGCTCGCCGTCCTCGCTCTCGCGGGCATAATCACGCATCTCGTGCTGCGCTTCGGTTTCGATGCCAAAACGAGCACACAGAACCTTCCGCTGCTCATCACGCTCGTCATTGGCGGACTGCCCATGCTCTACGATCTTCTGCGGAAGCTGCTGAAGCGTGAGTTTGGCTCCGATCTGCTCGGTGGCGTCTCCATCATCACCTCTGTTGTGCTTGGCGAATACCTCGCTGGAGCCATCATCGTGCTCATGCTCGCCGGTGGCGAGGCCTTGGAGAGCTACGCCCTGCGCAGTGCCTCGTCGGTGCTTGCGGCTTTGGCGAAACGCATGCCCTCCATTGCGCATCGCAAAACGGGCGCGGACATCGCGGATGTTGCTTTGGCGGACATCGCCCTCGGCGACTCACTTGTCATTTACCCGCATGAGATTTGCCCTGTCGATGGCGAGGTGACAGAGGGCCACGGGGTCATGGACGAGTCCTACCTCACCGGCGAGCCTTTTCAGATCACCAAGACCACCGGCTCGCCTGTCATCTCTGGCGCGATCAATGGCGAGACCGCACTCACTATTCGCACCACAAAACTCGCCGCCGATTCACGCTACGCGAAGATCATGGAGGTCATGCGCGAGTCCGAGAGCAAGCGCCCGCAGCTCCAGCGCCTCGGCGATCAGCTCGGAGCCATCTACACACCCGTCGCGCTCGTGGTGGCGCTGCTCGCATGGTTCCTCAGCGGCGATTCGTTGCGCTTCCTCGCCGTCCTTGTTATCGCCACGCCATGCCCGCTGCTGCTGGGCATTCCCATTGCCATCATCAGCTCCATCTCACTTTGCGCACGACGCGCCATCATCGTGAAAAGCCCCGTCGTGCTCGAACAGATCGCCGGATGTCGCACCGCCATCTTTGATAAAACCGGCACCCTCACCTACGGCGAGCCCGCGCTCACCGAGCAGCTCGTCGCCACCGGTTTCGATGCCAAAGAAGTGCTCACCCTCGTTGCCAGCCTGGAGCGCTACTCGAAGCATCCGCTCTCACGCGCCATCCTCGCCGCCGCGAAGGCGCAGAGCCTCACCTTGCCCGAAGCCGGCACCGTCGGCGAACAGCCCGGCAAGGGGCTGGTCGGCACCGTGTCTGGTCATCAGCTCCAGATCACCAGCCGCAACAAACTCATCCCGCAGAACCTCCCCGGCACCGATAAGCTCCCGCCCATCGCTGGCGGGCTGGAGTGCGTCGTCGTTATCGACGGCCACTACGCTGCCGCCCTGCGCTTCCGCGATGCCCCGCGTGCCGAAAGCCGCAGCTTCGTGAATCATCTCGCGCCGAAGCATCACTTCGACCGCGTCTTGATCATCTCCGGCGACCGCGAATCCGAAGTTCGCTACCTTGCCGATCAAGTCGGCATCACCGAGATCCACGCGCAGAAGAGCCCCGAGGAAAAACTCACTCTCGTCCGCGCCGAAACCGCCAAAGCAAAGACGCTTTATGTCGGCGACGGCATCAATGACGCCCCCGCCATGATGGCCGCCACCGTCGGCATGGCCATCGGCCAGAACAGCGATGTCACCGCCGAGGCTGCTGGAGTCGTCATCATGGACAACTCACTCAAAAAAGTGGACGA
>JBEIGR010000205.1:0-8392 GCA_040381795.1 Verrucomicrobiaceae bacterium
GTGGGCGAGGCCGTGCGCGAGGCCTTTGATCCGAAAAAGTTCACCACTTACAAATGAGCCGAGAGCCAAGAGCCAAGAGCCGAGAGCCAAACCGCACGCGAAGCACCTTCGCGGCGCTACTGACTCTCTGCTCTATGCTCAGCGTTCTCCGCTGCGAGGCCGACGACCGCTTTCCGCCCTATGACAATACCGCGGAGGTGCAGGCCTACTACAAGTCGAAGCCGGACTTCTTCCGCCTCAAAACGCCCGCTGATCTGCCGGCGGACCTTAAATGGGAAAACGGCGGCGATCTGCCGGAAATGGGCGATCCCGATGCGAAGAAGGGCGGCGTCTTCCACGATCAAATCGACTCGTTTCCCGCCACGTTCCGCTTTGTCGGCCCGGATGCGAACGGCTCCTTCCGCTCGGAACATTGGGATCACATCAATGTGAACCTCATCCAGCCGCATCTCAATGTGGACGGCTGGGCACCCGGCATCGCGAAGGAGTGGGCGGTCTCACCAGACGGCAAGACGATGTACTTCCGCATCGATCCAGACGCCACCTTCTCCGACGGCGTGAAGATCGAGAGCGACGACTACTTCATGACCTTCTACGTCATGCAGTCGCCCTATTTGAAGGACCCGTGGTACAACGACTACTACACGAAGGAGTTCACCGGCATCACCCGCTATGACGAGCGCACCTTTGCCTTCCACATGCCGGAGAGCAAACCAGACCGCATGTACATCGTCTATGACCTCCAACCGCTCGCGCGGCACTTCTTCAAGGAGTTCACCGATGACTATCCCGCCCGCTACCAGTGGCGGAAATTTCCGACCACGGGCGCGTATGACATTTCCCCCGAAGGCATCAAAAAAGGCCGCTCCATCACGCTCACTCGCCTGAAGAACTGGTGGGCACGCGACAAGAAGCACTACCGCTACCGCTTCAATCCCGACTTCATCGAGTACAAAGTCGTCGGCAGCATGGACAAGACCTGGGAGATGTTCCGCCAGGGGCAGATCGACTGGTTTGCGCTCGGTCTGCCGCGATACTGGTATGACAAGTCGGAGGTGCCGGAGTTCTACAACGGCTACATCGAGCGGCAGAAGTTCTTCAATGACTTCCCCCGCATCTCGCGCGGCATCTACATCAATCAGAGCAAGCCGCTGCTCGATAGTCTCGACGTGCGCATCGGCATCGCGCATGCGCTGAACTTCCAAAAAGTGATCGATGTGGACTTCCGCGGCGACTACACGCGCATGCAGAGCACCTTCGCGGGCTTCGGACGCTTCACGAACCCGAATGTCAAAGCGCGGCCCTTTGATGTGCCGAAGGCGCGGGAACATTTCGCCAAGGCGGGCTTCAGCACTGCCGGCAAGGACGGCGTGCTCGTCAACGCGGCTGGCAAGCGTCTCTCGGTCACCCTTTCCCTGCCGCAGGGCCCGTTTGTGCCGATGGCGCTGCGCCTCAAGGAGGAGGCGATGAAGGCAGGTCTGGAGATCAACCTGGAAGAGCTCGACATGACCGTGCTCTTCAAGAAGATGGACCAGAAGAACCACGAGATGGTCATGGCCGGCTGGGCCGCGCAGCCGCCGTTTCCACGATTGTGGGAATACTATCATAGCGACAACGCGTGGAAGGTGCAGCCCGATGGCACCCGCAAGGTCGTGCCGGACACCAACAACGTCACCATGAACGCCGATCCGGCCATGGACCCGCTCATCGACCAGTATCGCAAAGCGCAGACGGAGGATGAGGTGCAGCGCCTCGGCTGGCAGCTCCAGCAGATGGTCGAGGACAAATGCATCTCCATCCCTGCGTGGGAGAGTCCCGCCTACCGCTTCGGCCACTGGCGCTGGATCAAATGGCCGCGCGATGGCAACCTCAAGAAGAGCCAGTTGCCGCTCGACACGCATGTGCACTGGATCGACGAGGATGTCCGCAAGGAGACGCAGCAGGCGATCCGCGACGGCCGCTCCTTCGGCGAGGTGTATCGAATCTTTGACCAGTATCAGATCAAATGAGCGAACCCATCCTCCAGGTCGAAAATCTCGTCACCGGCTTCGATACCGACGCCGGACGCGTGGTCGCTGTCGATGGCGTGAGCTTCACGGTGCCGAAAGGCAAGACGCTCGGCATTGTCGGCGAAAGTGGCTGCGGGAAGAGTGTGACGGCGTTTTCGATCACGCGGCTGCTTCCCCAACCGCACGGCAAAATCCTCGGTGGACGCATTCTCTTCGAAAATCGCGATCTGGTGACGCTTTCGCCCGAGGAGATGCGCAAAGTGCGCGGGAACGACATCTCGATGATTTTTCAGGAGCCAATGACCGCGCTCAATCCGGTGCAAACCATCGGCAAACAGCTCTGCGAGGCCGTTTTCCTCCACCACCCCGAAATCGAGCCACGCGAGGCTTTGGCGCGAAGTCTCGACATGCTCGTCAAAGTGCGCATTCCGGCCCCGGAGCAGCGCTTGAACGAGTATCCGCATCAACTCAGCGGCGGCATGCGTCAGCGAGTGATGATCGCGATGGCGCTCATCAACACGCCGAAGCTCCTCATCGCCGACGAACCGACCACCGCGCTCGATGTGACGGTGCAGGCACAAATTCTCGAGCTGATCCGCGACATGCAGCAGGACCTCGGCATGAGCGTCATTTTGATCACTCACGACCTCGGTGTGATCGCCGAGGTGTGCGATGAAGTCATCGTCATGTATGCCGGCCGCATCGTCGAGCGCGGCCCCGTGCGCGAAATCTTCGCCAAACCGCTCCACCCATACACACAAGGCCTCATCAACTGCCTGCCGAAGCTCGATCATCCGCCGAAGACCCCGCTCCCCGTCATCCCCGGCATGGTCCCCAGCCTCAAGGACATGCCCGTCGGCTGCCGCTTCGCCCCACGCTGCCCCAACAAACACAGCGATGACGTTTTGATCCAACGCCAGCCTTGGAAAGAATGCGGTAGCGGCCACGGCGTCGAGGCCTGCGCGTGCTTTGCTGCGAGGCTTGCCAACAAACCTTGATCCACCATTATTCCCCACCATGACCATCCAAGCCATCATTCACCCCGCCGAAGAAGGCGGCTTTTGGGCCGAGGTTCCTTCGTTGCCCGGCTGTCTCACCGAGGGCGAGTCGCTTGACGAGCTCAAGGCCAACTTGGTCGATGCTGTCAAAGGCTGGATGGAGGCAGCCGAAGATCTGGCCCGTCGTAAACTTGAACCTGATGCGTCCCTGCTGGCGCTGGCTGTATGAAACAAGTCAGCGGCAAGGCATTCGTCCGGATTGCCCTCGATCACGGATGGGTGCTGGATCGTATCAAAGGAAGCCATCACATCATGACCAAAGAAGGCGAAGACTCCATATTGACCATTCCGGTTCACGCCAACAAACCTCTCAAGATCGGTCTGCTTCGAGCCTTGATGAAACAGGCGGAAATCACCGAGAAAGACCTCTGAATCATGAGCCTCCTCACTGTCCAGAACCTCAAGATGCACTTTCCGGTGCGTGGCGGCGTGTTTTACACGACGAAGGCGACGTGCAAGGCGGTGGATGGCGTGAGCTTTGATCTGCAACCGGGCGAGACGCTCGGACTCGTCGGCGAAAGCGGCTGCGGGAAGTCCACGGTGGCGAAATCGGTGGTGCGGTTGCTGAAACCGACGGCGGGGTGCATTCAATTCAATGGCCACGACATCTCGACGAAGTCGCAAGGCCAGCTTCGCGAACTGCGGCGGGAGTTGCAGATGGTGTTTCAAGATCCGGCGGAGTCGCTGAACCCGCGTCACACCATCGGGCAGATCTTGGAAGAGCCGTTCATCATTCAAAAGATGGGCACGCGGGCCGAGCGCGGCGAATGGGCGGCAGAGCTGCTGCAGCGTGTCGGCCTGCCGGCGGATGCTGTGCATCGCTACCCATTTGAGTTCAGCGGCGGTCAGCGGCAGCGCATTGGCATCGCGAGAGCGCTCGCGCTGAAGCCGAAGCTCATCGTGTGCGACGAACCGGTGTCCGCGCTCGATGTGAGCGTGCAGGCGCAGGTCTTGAACCTGCTGCTGGAGCTTCAGCGTGACTTCGGGCTGGCGTATCTCTTCATCGCGCATGATTTGAGCGTGGTGCAGCACATGAGCGACCGCGTGGCGGTGATGTACCTCGGCAAAATCGTCGAGATGGCCCCGGCGGCGGAGCTTTATAAGAACCCGCGGCATGCTTACACAAAGGCGCTGCTCGATGCGATCCCTATCGCCGACCCGACGAAGCGTCGTGAGAGGCAGTTGCTGCGTGGCGATGTGCCTTCGCCGATCAATCCGCCGGCGGGTTGCGCCTTTGGGCATCGCATGAAGCACCCGAAATGGGAGGAGAGCACGAAGATGGACCTCAGCCTCAAAGAGCTGTCGCCTGGGCATTTCGTGCAGGCCTGCCCGTGCTGCGTTGATTTATGAGACCCGTTTACATCCTCGAAGCGCAGCGCACCGCCATCGGCCGATTCGGCGGTGGCTTCAAAGACCTCCCTCCCGCCGAACTGGCGACCTTGCTCGGCAAGAGGATGAAGCTCGGCGAGCGCATTGACCAGGTCATCCTTGGGCAGGTGTTGCAAGCGGGCAGCGGCATGAATGTGGCGCGGCAGGTCGGGTTGAAGCTCGGATTGCCTCAGGAAGTGCCTGGATACACGGTAAACATGGCCTGCGGCTCGTCCTTGAAGGCTGTGGCGCTCGGTGCCGATGCCATCGCGAGCGGTGAGAGCGAGTTCGTGCTGGCAGGTGGTGTCGAAGTGATGAGCCGGGCGCCGCATTACGCGATGGATCTGCGCTGGGGAAAGAAGCTCGGTGATTCATCGCTCAAAGACGCGATGTTCGTCGATGGCCTGAGCGATCCGCTCCTCGGTATCGGCATGGGCGAAACGGCCGAACGTATCGCGGATAAGCATGGCATCACGCGTGCGGAGCAGGATGCCTTTGCCGCGCTAAGCCAGAAACGCGTGAGCGAAACCGATTTCAGCCGTGAGATCATCTCCGTGGCCGACGTGAGCCGTGACGAGCATCCGCGAGCAGACACGACGGCCGAATCGCTCGCGAAGCTGAAGCCTTCGTTTCGCAAAGACGGCACTGTGACGGCCGGCAATGCCTCCGGCATCAATGACGGAGCCGCCTTGGTGTTGCTCGGCACTGAAACATCCGGCAAAACGCCTCGCGCACGCATCGCCGCCACGGCCGCCGTGGGTTGTGATCCGGCGCTGATGGGTTTGGGGCCAGTTGGAGCTATTCAGGCCGTTTTGCTCAAAGCAGGATGGAAACTCGACGAGGTGGACGCCATCGAGATCAATGAGGCTTTCGCCGTGCAGACGCTCGGCTGCGTGAAGGAACTGGGCGTCGACGTGACTCGTTTGAACCAGCGCGGCGGAGCCATCGCGCTGGGTCATCCCATCGGAGCCAGCGGCGCTCGTTTGCTCGTGACGCTGCTACACCTCATGGAGGACAAAAACTATAGACGCGGTATCGCCAGCCTCTGCATCGGCGGCGGCATGGGCATCGCGATGGCGATTGAGCGGGCTTAAGGCTGATCGATCTGCTTTGTGTTCGTCTCCTCCGCCAGCCAGACGGAGAGGATCGTGATGAAGGCCATGCCGATGAGATAAAGTGCCACCGGCCACGGTTTGCCGTCTGTTTGAACCAGCAAAGCGGTGGCGATGAGTGGGGCGAGCCCGCCCGCGAGCGGCGAGGCGAGTTGATAGCCGAGTGAGGCTCCGCTGTAGCGCACGCGGGTTCCGAATAGCTCGGAGAAGAACGCCGCCTGAGGTCCATACATCGCCGAGTGGCCGATCAGGCCGAGGGTGACGGCCAAAACGAGGGCGAGACTGTTTTTGAGGTCGATAAGCCAGAAGAACGGAAAGGCGAAAAGCACGACGAAAATGGCCCCCGCGAGGTACACCGGCCTACGCCCGATTTTGTCCGAGAGCAGGCCAAAGAGAGGAACGACCCCAAACTGCACCGCCGAGCCGATGAGCACGGCGCGGAGCACTTCCTCCTGCGCAAAGCCCGCCTGCTTCGTCGCGTAGGTGAGCACGAAGATCGTGACGACATAGAAGAAGGCATTCTCCGCAAACCGTGCCCCCATCGCGAGAATGACATTTCTTGGATAAAGACGCAGCACTTCGAGGATCGGCATCTCCTGCTTCTCGGGGCTGCTTTTTCGCGCCTCCGTAAAGACCGGACTCTCCATCACATGCAGCCGGATGAAGAGCCCCACGCCCAGCAGCAGGATGCCGATCAGAAACGGCACCCGCCAGCCCCAGCTCAGAAAGCTCTCCGGTGACATGGATGACGATAACAGGCGAAACACACCCGTCGCGAGTAGCAGGCCCACCGGCACGCCCGCCTGCACCCAACTCGCAAGAAAGCCGCGCTGCCCCGCCTTGCCATGCTCCACCGCCATCAGGACGGCGCCGCCCCATTCACCGCCCACACCGAGGCCTTGAATGAAGCGCAGCGTCACCAGCAGGATCGGCGCGAGGATGCCCGCCTGCTCGTAAGTGGGTAGCAGCCCGATGGCAAAGGTCGCCAATCCCATCATCATGAGCGTCGTGACCAGCATCGACTTTCGCCCGATCTTGTCGCCATAGTGGCCGAAGATCACGCCACCGAGAGGCCGGGCGAAAAAGCCCACCGCATAGGTGCCAAACGAAGCCATCGTGGCAGCGAAAGGATCCAGCGAGGTGAAGAACAGCTTCCCAAACACCAGCGCTGACGCGGTGCCGTAGAGGAAGAAGTCATACCACTCGATCGTCGTGCCGATGAAGCTCGCCAGCACGACCCTGGCCGTGCTGTTCTTGGCCCTTGGCGACGCGTTGGACATGACGGAGAAGCTGGAGAAGACGCCGCCTTACTTCTTCTTCGGCTTCTCAGGCAGGCCCTGGCCGGGCTTGAGGTCGAGATTGGCCTTCATGTCTTCTTCCGTCACTGACGAGGCCACGCCATCCACCGGAATCTTGGCCTTCGCGGTCCAAAGGATGGCGTTGAGCACCAGTTTGCGCTGATCATTGTTCGCCCAGCCTTGGTGGAAGTGGCCGCCGGTGAAGCCGAAGCCGCGTCCGCCGTCCGCACGCTCACAGGCCCAGGCGACGTGCTGCTTTTCCTTGTTCTTCACGGATTCACGCACGGCGGGATTGCCGCTGTGATGGCCATCGGGACGGCTCATCGTCGAATCGGGTGCCACATCGCTGAGGATCGGCGTCACGCCTTCCATGCCCTTGCGGAAGCGCATGTAGAAGTACCATTCGTCGTTCGTGGCGAAGGGCTTCACGCCTTCGCTGATCGGATGGTTCGGCAGTTCCTTGAAGTTGGCATCCCAGTGCGGGTTCACGCTCCAGTTGATTTCAAAGCAGCCGCCCATCCAGTCGATGAACTCCTTGTTACCCTTCTCGATCGTGGGCTCGACCGCGTAATGCAGCGTCAGGAAGCCGCAGCCGCGCTTCATCTCCTTGTCGAGCTGCTGGAGGCGGTCTGCCTGCAGGGCGGGATGCCCGCCGCCGCCATCGGAGTAGATCACCACCGTGTCGGCTTTGGAGAGTTCTTCCTGCGCCGGCCATTCGCCGTTGAGGTGGAATTTGATGTCCACTTGGTCCGCTGCGCCTTGTTCGAGGCACTTTTTGAGAAGCTGGATGCCCGCGTTGTGCTCGTGCTGTCCGGGGCCGTGCGAGGGCTTGCCCGCGATCATGACGATGAATTTCTTGTCCGCGGAAAAAGCGGAACCGGCGAGGGAAACGAGGACGAGGAGGGAAAGCAGGCGCTTCATGGTGGAGGTGAGGGTGACTCAAACGCCCCCCGGCATCCAGCCATTTCATCGAGCTCGGTGGTGATTTGTGGCGGCGAAAGGCGACAGCAAAGTAGCCATCTCGCTCCGTCGAGATGAGCGGGAGGCTTTCGCGGTGCCTTAGATCATTCAAAACGCGATCATGTGTTGGCGATTCGACAGCGCTGAGTTCCTCTCGCGGAGCGAGAGGACGACTTTGCTTCGCCGGATCGTTCACGCGAGGGCTTCTGGCACGCCTTTCGCTTATGCAAAGGCTCCGCCCAGCCTGAATGCCCATCGCCCGCAGCCGACCTCAGACGAATCTTTACTATGCCATGCTCTTCGTGGGCGTGGTGCTCGTCGTATTCACGGTGGGCTACCGGCTGGCAGGCTGGTCGTGGAGCGATGCGCTTTACATGGTGGTCATCACGGCCTTCAGCGTCGGTTTTGGCGAGGTGGTGCCCATCACGGACCCGTGGCTGCGGGCATGGACCATCGCGCTGATCCTGTTTGGCTGCACCAGCATCATTTTTGTCACTGGCACGCTCGTGCAGTGGCTGACGGAAGCCCAAATACAACGCGCCCTCGGAGGCAAACGCATGGAAAACGAAATCGAGAAGCTCAGCAAC
>JBEIGR010000206.1:0-8387 GCA_040381795.1 Verrucomicrobiaceae bacterium
CCAAGCCCTCGGCGTCACGCCCTATGAACTCATGCTCCGCATCCGCATCGAGTCCGCCGCCGAAGCCCTCATCCAAACCACCGACAAAGTCATCGACATCGCCCAAGCCCACGCCTTCTGCGACCAAAGCGCCTTCACCCAGCACTTCCGCAAACGCATCGGCCTAACACCGAAGCAGTTTCGCATGCGGCATCAGGGGTAAGTTGGACGATCGTTGATGGTTGGGATCGCGGCTGAAGCCGCAGCCACTTTGTTCAAGGCGCACTCCGTGTCTCCGCCAGCTTTCCCAACTCCTCCGCACTGAGCGCCCGGTCAAAGACCGCCACGCCGCCGATCCAGCCCGTGAAGCCGACGCTGCGGGAACTGTGGATGACGCGGCCGACGGTGAAGGGGCCGCCGCTTTGGGCGTCTTTTGGCGAGTAGAGGTCGTGCGGATACCACCAAGGGTTCAGGCGCAGCGCCACGAGATCACGGGCGACTTCTTTTCCGCCGCGCAGAGTGACTTCGATCTTGGTGAAGCGATGCTCGCGCAGCTCGTCGCGCTCTTCGGCGGACTCACGCAGCACTTTGACGCTCAGCGGTTCGCCCTCGGGCGGGTTGTAGTATTGATCTTTGGGGAAGGTCTCGTCCTCGCCGTCTTGTTTGCCGGGGAGCTTCGCGAAGTGGCCCTGCATGTAGGCATTGTAGGCGGAGGAGATGAGTTTGTCGTTCTTCGGGTTGTCGAGCCAGCGATCACCGGAGACGCCGTTCAGCCAGCCGGTGAGTTCGTCTTTCTCATGATCAAAGGTCATCGCGAAGCACTGCCAGGACTTGTCGAGCACCTCGGTGGGCGAATCGGCAGGCACTTCGGGCGATTGCTCGACGGAGTTGCACTTGTGGAGGGCGTATTTGTTCAGGAAGGAGCTCGCGCCGTTCTCCGACACATGACCGCAGGCGCTGCCCTGCTTGTTCAAGCCGGCAAAGAGCGCGTATTGACGCTGCCCGCGCTCCACCTTGGCGATGGTGGTCGTGCTCTTCTCCTTCAAATCGGTGCCTTCATGCCAAATGCCTGCCAGCGCATGATTCCCGCTCTCGCGGATGGCCCATACGACCACCGTGACCGATTTACCCGCGCCTTTGATGTCGAGTGGCGTGTCGTGCAATCGCGAGCGAGGCACGAAGAGGAAGGGGCGGAAGTCCGCATCGGTTTCTTTGACGATACGAATGGCATTTCCGAACGGTCCACGGCCCAAGAGCGGGAAGTCGGCATATGTCGCTTCACGGCCTGCGCCCCAGTAGTCCTTGATGTAGTTCGCTGCATCGAGTGGGTAATCCGTCTTCGCTCCAGCGGGCACATGGGCGGTGAAACGCTTGGCTCCATCGGGTTCACGATTCACGAAGTCCCAGAAGGCGACGAGGCCGGGTGTGCTGGTGACGGTGGCGACAGGGTCGGCGGCAAAGAGAGACGTCGTGAGGAAAAGAAGGGGGAGGAGCTTCATGGAAAAAGTCAGATTTAATCAGCGACCAGCTGCAACGCATCCAGAATCACAAAGCCGTCCGTTTCGAGATTTCGGAGTGTGATGGTCGTTTCGATGCCTTTTTGGAGTTCCACCTTGCCGATGCTGCGGAAGGTTTCACCGGCCGGAAGCGTCCGCGTTTGGTCCACGAGCAGTTCGATGGCTTTTTCGCCGTTTTGAATCGTCAACGGCACTTTCGTCGCTCGCGTCTCATGGGCGGAGTAAGCCATGCGGAGGTCGTAGAGGGCTGTTTCAGGCGCTTTGAAACGGAATACGGCTGCGGACTCGCCATCGCCGCGTTTGTCATCGTGGAGGTAGCCGGTGCCGATGTGCGGTTTGAAGCCGGAGGAGTGGCTCCATTCGCCTTTCAACTCGGCCTGCTTGTCGTCGAGCACGATGCCAGGCAGCGTCTTCGGGTCGATGCTCATCGCACCCTTCGGTTCGGGCGGTAGTTCGGCGAGGACGGGCAGATCGAGCACCTGCTTCTGCGCCAGCAGACGCTCACGCAGGGCCGGATACGGCAGCTTTTGCACGGCGAGGTTTTGTTTCGTGCTCAAAGCAGCGGCGATGCCTGCACTTTGGCCGAGGATCATCCATGTCGGCTCCACGCGGATGGAGGAGATGCCTACGTGTGTGCAGGAGAGAGCCACTGGAACGAGCAGGTTGGCGCACTCAGCAGCCTTCGGCGTGATAGCGCGATACGGGATGTGATAAGCGTAGCCGTGTTTGCGGCCTGGCACGCGCACCGGCATGATGGTGCCCTCGTTGATGACAAACTTGGCGGTGCCGACACGCTGGCAATCATGCGAGTCGATGGGGAATGACGACACGACGATGGCGTCGTCCTTCTTTGGCTCCTCCATGATGTCTTTCTGCGAGAGGATGTATTCACCGATCATGCGACGGCCTTCACGGACATAGAGCTGCGGGGACCAATGATCGTAGTCGGCGAACTCATCGCGGCAGAGGCCGATCTGCGCGTATTCCTCACGAATCGCGGTAGGCACGACAGGATCGGTGCTGAGGAAGTGATGCATTTCCAGGGTGTATTGCTTGTGAGCCTCCCAGATCTTTGCACGGCCGGCCTCATCTGCCTCACTCCAGCCATTGCAGGCTCCCATCAAGCCCATGGAGAACTGTTTTCCTATGCCGTTGTTCGCATCGAACTTGTTCCCTGGAAGCGGGTAGAGATCCCAAAGCAGATGCGGGCGCTTCTCCTGCGCAAAGTAGCGACGCAAGACCTCGAAGCGTGACGGATCGTAGTGCGCAGGTTTTGGAAAGGGCACACGGTTTGCCGAGTCTTTCGTCACGCAGAGGCGGAAGCTGTAGATCATGACGTTCTTGTCGCCGTCTTCATCGGGTCCGGCATCGGTCGTGGTGATGAAAGGTAGCGGCTTGCCATCGGCACCGAGGCCTGACATGGCCATTTTCTTCTTCGGATACTGCTTACCCGCCAGCGACTCGCCGAACTCCTTTCGACCCTCGCGACCAATCGTCCAGCTCACACCTGCGGCGACCATCAAATCGCCTTCGTAAGTGGCGTCGATGAACATTTTGGCCTCAAACTCACTGGTGCTCGTCACGAGCTTCGTGATGCGAGTGCCGTCTTTGATCGCTGATTTGAGCACCTGCCGCGTCAGCACCTTCACACCCGCCTCATCGAGCATCTGCTGGGTGATCTTGGCCGCCACATGCGGCTCGTAGGTCCAGTGCGTGTGATCTTTCTCGCTCACTTTGTAAGGCAGCGGCACACTGTGCTGCTGATAGTCTTTTTCGATGCGTGCATGCCATTCATCAAAGAGACCCATCACCGTGCTGCGCACTGTTTGATTGGAATCCGAGAAACAAAGCCCGCCCGTGTTCACGCCGCCGACATGGGCCGTCGGCTCCAGCAGCAGCACGGAGGCACCTTCGCGTGCGGCGGCAATGGCGGCGCAAAAACCGCCGGGCGTGGCTCCATAGACGATGACATTTGCCTGCGTGGCGGCTTGGGCGTGGAGGGCGAGAGCAAGGAAGAAGAGGCAGAGTCGCGTCATGGCGACACTCTAGGCGTGGAATGCTCCCATTTGGACAAGAATTGGGAGCGTTGCATGATCCCGAGATTTTGAAGGAAACCCTGTGCGATGTGATGACGAGGCGTCGTTGATGCGTGCCAATGATGAAATGCCGCTTTTTTACTGTCTTGAGTTTGTTTTGGATCGTCCTGACCCAGGTGGTGGAAGGCTGCACCATCCCGGTGTTTCGTTTTGCCTTGGACCGCTGGGAGGCGGATCGTTTCAAGCTCGTGCTGCCAGCCGAAGTGGCGAACAAGCCGGAGATCGTGGACCTCATGCGGCCTTTGCGTGCCGGTGGGAAAGCAAATCTCGACATCGTGACGGATCGCAGCGGGCAACTGAAAGCGGCCACTTTGTATTTTCCACGAGATGAATCTCAAACTGCCTGGAGCGGTGAACTGAATTCGGTCTCACTCACGGAGCTGCTCAATTCGCCGGGACGAAAGCAGTTACTAAAGCACATCTTGGAAGGTGACTCGGTGACGTGGGTGCTCGTGGAAGGTGGCACGCCAGCCGAGGAAGAGGCGGCGCAGCGTATCTCGAAGCGTCTGGCCTTTCTCGAACAGGCCGCTGCGCTTCCGATCCAAGATCCCAATGATCCCGATAGCCAGCTCGGACCTGGCCCCGAACTGAGGCTGAAATTTCAAGTGCTGCGGCTAAGGCAGGACGAGGCATCGGAGAAGCCGCTGATCGCGATGCTGGCGGGGCCGAAGGGCCGAGTGGATACGAAGAGGCCCTTTGCAGCGGCGGTTTTTGGCCGTGGGCGCGTGCTCGGGGCATGGCAACTCGATGAACTGGATGACGCCGGTTTGGAGGATGCCTGCATGTTTCTCATCGGCCGCTGCTCATGCCGGGTGAAGAACGAAAATCCAGGCTGGGACCTGCTCATGAATGTGGATTGGCCAAAAACACTCGAAGAGACTCAGCAGGCCCGAAAGAGCCTAGTGAAGGTTACCGAAGCGGCTTCTGAGGTGAAAGTCTCGAATGAAGCGATGGTGCCGGAGACGACGAAATTGACGGCGGATGCTTTGCCAAGCTCCTCGGGGTCAAAGAGCACGCCTTGGATGCTGTGGAGCGGTGTGGGCTTGCTGGGACTCGTGGCGGTGATGCTGCTGCGGAGGTCGTAGGCGCATTCGCCAGAATGCGGGGCTTTGACCTCGTGTGGGCAAACGAGCCTACAAAGGAGCGACGCGGCCATTCGCGAAGCTCAATCGCAGATCGGCGAGCTGGGAGGCCTCGGCGTGGGAGTGGGTGACGTGGAGGACGGTGAGGTGGTGCTGCTGCTGGATGCGTTTGAGCATGGTGGCAGCTTCGCCGCGCATGGCTTCGTCGAGTGCGGAGAGAGGTTCGTCGAGCAGGAGCAGTCGTGGACTGGCAGCGAGGGCACGGGCGATGGCGACGCGTTGTTTCTCGCCGCCGGAGAGGGCTTCGGGCTGGCGGTCGAGCAGGTGGGCGATGGCGAGTTCGTCGGCGAGTTCGCGGACGCGGGCGTCGGCGGGCAGGCGGCGGAGCTTCAAGGCGAAGGCGATTTGATCGAAGACCTTCAAGGCGGGAAAGAGCGCGAGGTCCTGCGGGACGTAGCCGATGCCTCGCTCGCGAGGTTCGAGGGCGGTGACATCGCGCCCGTCGATGAGGACGCGGCCTTTTTGGGGCTGGCGGAGGCCGCAGAGGACTTCGAGGAGGGTGGTTTTTCCGCAGCCGGTGCTGCCCATGAGCACGGCGTAGGTGTCCGAAGGGATGGTGAGCGTCAAGTCGTCGAGGATGACGCGTGCGCCGGTGCTCCAGGTGATGTTTTCGAGCTGGATCATACTTTTTCCCCGGTGGTGCGGACGATAACGAGGACGAGGATGGCCATGGCGACCATGAGCAGGCTCACGGACACGGCGGCTTCGAGATTCCCGACGCTGAGTTCGAGCCAGACGGTGGTGGGGAGGACTTCGGTCTTCATGCGTGTAGCTCCGGCGAAGACTAGGATGGGGCCGAATTCCCCAAGGCTGCGTGCCCAGGCGATGCAAAACGCGGCGACCATGCCACGACGTGCGGCAGGCAAGGCGACATGCCACAAGGCCTGAAAACGCGTGCAGCCGAGGGTGAGGGCGACTTCCTCCGGCCGGGCGGAAAGGTGGTCGAAGGTGCCGCGCATGGTGCGGATGGCGAAGGAGGCGGCGACGACGAACTGCGCCAGCACGACGCCGGCGACGGTGTAGGTGAAGGGGATGGCTTTTTCGATGAGCTTGCCTGCAAAGGTTTGGAAGAAGATGAGCAGGCAGAGTCCGACGACGAGCGGCGGGAGGATGATGGGGATGTCGAGCGCGGCATCGAGCCAGGCTTTGCCGGGGAAGCTCTTGCGAGACATGAAATAGCCGACAGGGATGGCGAGCAGCAGCGCAAAGCCCGCGGCGGCGGTGCAGGAAATGAGGCTGAGCCAGGTGGCGTGCCGGATTTCAGGCGAGGCGAGCACGCGGAGCCAGGAATCGGGCGTGGCGTAGGCGGCGGTGGCACCCAACAGCAGCAGCCAAAAGATGACGTAGGACGCGGTGATGACCGCGAGCGCCAGCCAGCATTGTTGGGAGCGGTTCAAGGAGCGGGGCAGTGTATTTTGACTTCAATAATCAGCAATCAGAGTTCAGCAATCTGCGGTTCGAGGGCTGCGCAAGACGGGGAATATCGATTGCCGAATGTCCATTGTTGATTGTTGAAGTATCAGAGTGAGGCGCGAGGCATTTTATTGTGCAGCGAGAGCCGCAGCGGCTTTTGCTTTGGCGACTTCGGCTTTTTTGAGGATCTCTTCGGTGCTAGGCAGGCTGGCGAGGACGTCGGCGGGGATGAAGCCATCGCCGACGAGCTTGGTGAGGCACTTTTTGCGCTCGTCGAGGGCTTTGTCGGAGCTGCGTTCTTTGCTGAAGCGGGATTTGAAGGCGCTGCTGCGGTCTTTGAGCGTGGAGTAGATATCGCCGCCGAGGAGGGAGGAGATATCGACTTTGATCTTTTCGCGTTTGGCTTCGTTTTCGTTCACTTCATCGCCATTGATGGGGCTGCCCTGATACTTCGGGAACATGATGGCGACCTCGGGACAGACGCGGGAGCAGGCGGGGCAGTTGGTCTTGCAGTTGTCGTTGTTCTGGACCTGGATTTTGTTGTCCTCGCTGACGCCATAGACATCGAAGAGGCAGAAGCTGAGGCACTGCATGCAGTTCGTGCAGCGCGTGTAGTCGATGACGGGGAACCAGGGCTTCCATTTGCCGGGTTCGTTCATGGGTTTGTCGCCACGAGTCTTTTCGACGAGCGAAACGATGGCGTCTGGGGCGAGGCCGGTGATGTCACGCGTGTCGATGGTGATCTGGCCGGTGGCGTCTTCGAGGGCGGGTGCTTTGCCTTCAAAAGCACCGAGGACGAGCAGGCTGCGATCATCGTGCGGCACGGCGCTGGCGCCCTGGCCACTGCGGGTGACGGCGTAGCCTTTGTCCAGCAAGGCCATCATGACCTTGGCGCGGGATTCGGCCGGAAGGGCGATGCTGCCGGTGCCTTCGTAAAGGATGACGCGGAGTGGGCGGTGGGTGTGCGTGATCATGGGATTTCTGATTTTAGATTCCTGATTTTAGATTCAAGACTCGCGATTCAAAATATCGAATCAGGAGTCAGGAATCCAGAATCAGGAATTCGAGAGTAAGCTGTTAACGATGGCTTCAGCGGTTTCGGTCCGCATGTTAAGGATCTGGGCCGAATCCGGCAAAGGAGAACCGGCTTGCTGGAAGAGGCCGTGGACGGCGCGGGGATAGCAGGCGGCAATGCGGAGATGGGAGCAGCTTGCGATGGCCTGGAGGCGTGGATCGCGATGGGCGGCCATTTCGCAAAGGTCGGAGACGGTCTCGAAGCTGGCGTTGGATTCGCAGAGCTTGCCGAGGACTTCGTTTTTCACGCCCGTGGGCACGACTTGGGCGTAGGCGCAACGGCAGTAGAGAATCGTGGGGGTATCAGGCACTCGTGTTCGTGGGGTTGGGGGCAGCGGCACGAGTTGGAACGGGCGAGGGAAGATGCAAGTTTCAGGTTTCAGGTTTCGTCGCCTCGTAGTTTTATATCTTGAATTTCGTCTGCAGATTTCTGATTATTCCTACGACCATCTCAACCTGTATGAAAGCCCCCCTTCTTTTTATCTTCACGTTCGCCTTGGCGGCGGGAACAATCCACGCAGTTGACCCCGATCTGGCAAGGCTGCAAAAATCGTATGATGAAGCGTCCAGGAGGGCGCTGCAGCCGATCCAGGCGACCTATCAGGCCGAGCTTCAAAAGCTGCTCGAACAGCACACGAAAAACGGCAAGCTGGAGGCTGCGATCGAGGTCAAAGGTGAGATTCAACGATTGTCGGAGCAATCCAATCCGCCAAGCGTGTCGGAGCAGATGGACGAGGCGGCGCTGCGCAAAAAGCTGCTGAAAGGTCGCTTCATCCTGTTTTTCGCTCCGCCACGGTCCAAGCTCATGACGTTTGGTGGAAGCGGCCGGATTGACGAGGGTGGCGCGGTTCAGGAGCACAAATGGAAGCTCGTGGGCAATGAACTCCAGATTTACAACGAACCCGGCCAGCTCGCCTACACGCTGGCCTACGATGCAGCCACTGACTCATTCAAGCAAAACGGAACGGCATGCCTTTGGATGTCTCGGAAGGCTTATCTTCAAAACGCTCCCAAGTAGGGATGCCGGCAAAGCTAACTTATTGAATGACACGGAGTGCGTGACTCATGAGGCGGCCTCACATCGTGGTCTTGCGCTCAACGTTGAGGCCCATTTTGCGATACAAGGTGGCGATGGAGACGCCGAGCATGCTGGCGGTCTTTTCGCG
>JBEIGR010000207.1:0-8383 GCA_040381795.1 Verrucomicrobiaceae bacterium
AAGCTCAAGGAAGGCGATGCCCTCGGGTTTGCGATACCGTCATCAGTAATTTCACAGGCTCTCCAGGAGGTCAAAAGCCGAGTTCCAGATGACGACTCGCCGATTCATGGCAACCATATGTATTCATTCGAACCCGGGCACGTTAAAGACCCCATTATGCAGCGTGTGGAAAAGGTTTATCAGGGGGATAGTGACGCCATCGCCATTGACGCGATGCTGGCTGCCTCAAAAGCATATCCTGAATGTGTCCCAGTAAAGCTAATGCTTGCCGAGCGCTATCAGCGCTCCGGTGACTCCAAGTCTTCAACTCGCCTTTACGAGGAAGTGCTTCGGATTCATCCTGAAAACAGAAAAGCCCCTCTGGGCTTGGTTGATGGTATTTATGCGTCGAGGGATCAGTGGCCGTCCGCACGAAAGATTCTTGAAGAAGCAATTCGCCGTGACCCTCTGAACTTTCGGGCGCGGCTTGAACTCTCAAGCAAACTGTCTGCGGAAGATTACTCTGAAAAGGCAGCTCAAGCCCGTGAGGCCGCATTGATCGCGCCATTCCATGTCAGCAGCGTTCAAGCGCATGTATTGACGGAGGCTTTGTCTGCTTTGAAGTCACGCAAATACCAAATTGATGACGACTTCACACGTGATCCTGACATCATCTTGGTCAACCTTGAGGCATACGCATCTTTGTTCAACGTTGGAGTGACGACAGGAATCGCTGCCGTCGAGGGCAAGCCGGAGTCACTACGAGAACTAATTCCACTACTTCAAAAGTCTGAACAAGTGGCTATGCCACTAGTTGATGACGCTTTGATAACGATGATTCTTCGCACTAGGAATGACCATCCCGTTTTCCTTGAAGTCTCCAAAGAGTTGCGTCCTCTCCGAGACAAGCACCAAGTAATCATGGATGCGTGGCAGAAAGATTGGTCCTATCCAGCATGGACGATTTATCCGCGTCTCCACGCGGAGTTTTTGAATGAGAATTACTACAACTGCGCCTTCTGGAGGAATCATCGAAACGATCCTCTCGATCTAATTGCAGCCGCAGTCATTCCTGATCTTGAAAAGAGTGGGCGGCATGCAAGAGGCAGTGGCAAGAGTGTTGATAACGAGGTGTCGTCCCTGATCCGTTTTGCGGAGTGCTACAAGGAACTACTCAAATCGAAGTATCGAGCTTTTGTCTGCTGGGCTGACTCCAGGAACTTGGGAAAGCAAATGGACTCACCGCGTTCTCCCCTATTTGAATTGTGGATTCAGATGTGGAGCAAAGCTTGTCTGGGCAGGAATGGTTTATCGGCGGAGCAAAAAACGAAACTCACAGAATGCCTCGCGAGTTGGCCAACTCCTGCTGATTCAGTCGTTTTTGCTAGGCAGACAAAGAACTACTCGACCGGCAAACTAGACGAGATGAAGTTTTTCGAAAATGGGTCGTTGGGCGACGTTTCAGTGGAAGCATCACTTACTTGGGCGTGGATCACCGCAAAAGAAAAGTTAAATGCCGAGACTGTAAAATGAGGGGCATGGAGCACGCCAGGGGCAGGGTGCAAAATTGACAAACCACCCGCTTCGTCACCTTCCGCCTCGCCGATTCGCTGCCGCGTGAACTCCTCGATGACTGGCTTGGCGCCCGCGAGGCCTTCCTCGCCGCGAATCCGCCACCTTGGGACGACATCACCGAAGCCAGCTACCACGGCCAGTTCTCCGACAAGCTCGACGAAGACCTCGACGCCGCGAACGGCTCCTGCGCCTTGCGTGATCCACGCCTCGCTCGAATCGTCGCCGACCGCCTCCATCACTTCGACGGGCAGCGCTACGACCTCTGGAGCTACGTCATCAGGGAAACGGGGGAAACGCAGGAAACGGGGTCAGGGTGCAACTGCTTGACAGAAATTCTATCGCCGAACCCGAACTGATGGGAGCAATCCATCCCTCGAACCCCCCGAGTCAGAAGCAGCAGGGACACCCTCAGCAGGCCCAGGCTGAGGCCGTGGAGAGCTTGGGTTTCACAGGCCGGCTCAGAAGTGCCCGGTGGAGTTCATCCGCCTGGTGGAGCGCGGGGTTAATGCGACGACAATGAACGTGAACCGCTGATTCCCACGCCCGCCTACGCCTTGAACGCCGCCCGCTTTCCCGTCGTCTTCCCCCTGGCCCGCTTCGGCTTCGCTGGCGACAACGGCAGCCCAAACATGATCCGCCTTGCCTCAAGGATTCGCGGCGAGCCAGTCAGTAGGCGAGATGCCGCTCGCACGTTGCAGGTGCTCGTTGTCCCAGGAGATGAGCGGACTCTGACTTTGTTGAGCAACCTCGGCATAGAGCGCGTCGGCACCACGAAGAAACAGGCTGGTGCCTATGTTCTCCGTCGCCGTCAAGAATGCTGCGTCCATGGCTATCTCCGAAGTGACCATTCGATTCATGAGCGAATGGGTCAGTTGCTGACCCTGTGCACCATCGCGAAGCCGCCGAGCAAGCGCACAGGCAAATTCGGTTCTGCCGAATGCGGGTTGAATCACCGCGATGCCATCGGTGACGACCTTGCGCAGCAAATCGCGACTTGTCTGATGGAACTTGTCAGTGGCATCTGCGGCGGCGATCCAAACGCTGGCATCAATCGTTAGGCTCATGGCTTCTCAAGCCGGTTGCGATCCTGCATCAGAAGCTCCCTCGCCGATGGCCCCGCCGAAGCACGAGAGATCGCCTCATCCGCCGTGCTGAACCATTCTTCAAGCCATTGAGTTCCGGCAGGCTGCCGAGATACAGAAACATAGGCACCGTTGTTATCCCCCAACCAACGCTCGTAGAGTTCCACTGTGACTTCGGGCACGCGACGCCCGAGCGAAGCCACACGGGCACTCACCTTTTTGTAGAGATCATCAGGGATGTCGATCACGGTAGTCATGCACCAAGTGTTCTTTACCGAGGAACCCGTGTCAACCCTGGCGAGAAGTGGTCGGCGGAAGTGAGCCCCACTCACGCCAACGCCTCTTGGCAATACTGCACGCACTTCTTCACCTCGGCGACGGCGGTGGAGCCTTCGGGGATCTTGTATTCCAGCTCGATCTCGGCGGGGAAGATCCACTTCTCTTTTTTCATCAACTGCAGCACTTCCTTGATCGGGGTCTGGCCTTGACCCCAGGCCACGTTGCCGCCGTCGGCGGTGCGGTCTTTAAGGTGGATGTTCGTGATGCGCGCGTGATACTTCTCCAGCACGGGGATCGGTGATTTGCCCTTCGAGCCGGCGACGTAGTGGCCGATGTCGAGGTTGAAGCCGATGTATTGGCCGAGATCCAGGATGGAATCGAACTTGTCCATCTCCGGCAGGTTGTTCGTGTGGTTGTGGAAGCCGACCCAAATTTGGTGCTTGTCCGCAAACGGCGCGACACGCGCGGCGAGGACGGCATTGCGCTCCGTGGTCACGGCCGTGCAGCCAAGCGCCTTCGCCACGAGGAAGCTGAACTCGATCTCCTCATCCGACGGACCGAAGCCCATCTTGTGGATGTGAATGTTCACGCCCGCGTCGTTGTACATCTTCCGCATCTCAACGCACTTGGCGATCTGCTGCTCCCGCTCCGCATCGGTGATCTTGTCGCCTTGGATGCCTGCGAAAAGCTGCGTCGGTCCGCCCATGAGCTCTGTTTCGCTGATCCCGCAGTCAACAAGCGCCTTCAGCGTCTCCTCCGCCGTCTTCGCCATGCTGCGATAGCTATACGTGATGCACCCGACGCGCACCCCATTGAAGATGGAGTTCGGCTTCTCCGCCGACGAAGCGAACCGTGGAAGCGAAAAACCCGTGGCAGCAGCGAGCGTGCTGCCGAGAAAATGGCGGCGAGAGAGCGAGTGTGTGGTCATGCCAAGGTGGAACGCCAAAGCGTGGCGTCTTTTGCCTAAATCGCGGGGAATTCAAAGAGATGGAGAGCTGGGGCTTCGCAGGCTTGCTGAGGAGTGCCCGGTGAAGCTCATCCGCCTTGTGGAGCACGGGGTGAATGCGCCGACGATGAACGTGAACTACACATCCCCACTCCAGCATACGCCTTGCCCGCCTTTGGCTTGATGATGTCGCTCATCGCGGCATGGCGTTTGCGCGGCAGGCTGGCATGAGGCCGGGGGTTATTTTCATTCTGCTGCAAGGAGGCCGTCAGAGGCGCGTAGTTTGTGGGCCGTTTCCTCCCCTGAAATGCTTCGCATCACCCAAAACTGTGCCGGCCACCAACGCCGCGATTTTCTCAAGCTCGGTCTCACCGCTGCGGGTGGGGGCGTGGGCTTCACCAACCTACTACGGGCACGCGAGAATGCTCCGCAGCCTTCTCTGGGCCGCCCGGTGAATTGCATCCTCGTGTGGCTGGATGGTGGTCCCTCGCATTACGAGATGTTTGATCCGAAGCCAGACGCCCCAAGCGATATCCGGGGCGAGTTCAAGCCGATCAAGACGAGCGTGCCTGGGGTGCATTTCTCCGAGTGCGTGCCGCACCTCGCCAAGGTGGCAGATAAATTCACCGTGCTGCGCAGCGTGACTCACAAGGACCCGAACCACGGTGGCGGCAATCATTACATGATGACGGGTGCTCCCACGCCGGTGCCGGTGGGTTGCGGAGCGTTTGTGACCTTTCACCCGTCGTTCGGCAGTATCGTGAGCTACAAACGCGGCACGCAGAACGGCCTGCCGGGCTACATGACGCTCCCCAGCATCACCCGCAGCGGTGGCCCGAACTTTCTCGGCGCCGAGCATGCGCCCTTCGTTGCAGGCGGTGACCCGAATGCCAAAGGCTTCAAAGTGCGCGATGTGGTGCTGCCTTCGGATATTTCCGAGGCTCGCGGCCTCTCCCGTCGCGAGTTGCGCATGTCGCTCGACCGCATGAAGCGCCTAAACGACGCCATGGCAGAAGACCCGGCGGTGAGCTTTGATACCTTCTACGGCAAAGCCGTCGACCTCATCGCATCAAAGCCCGCTCAGGAAGCTTTCGACATCAACCGTGAGGATGACAAAACGCGTGATCTGTATGGCCGCACGGACTTTGCCCAGCGCCTGCTGCTTGCCCGCCGCATGGTCGAGGTCGGCGTGCCCTTCGTCACCGTGAACTACGGCGGCTGGGATCATCACCGCGATCTGTTCAAGACTTGCAAAAGCGAGTTCATGCAAAAGTTTGACCAGGGCATGGCTGCGCTCATCACCGATCTCGACCGTCGTGGCCTGCTGGAAAGCACCCTCGTGATCGGCCTCGGAGAATTCGGACGCACGCCGAAGATCAACAAGGACAGCGGCCGTGATCACTGGCCCGGCGCGATGAACATCCTCTTCGCAGGTGCTGGAGTCCCACGTGGCGGCGTCATCGGTGCCACCGATCCCAAGGGCTACTACGCCAGCGACAACATCTACTCGCCGGAGGATTTCGCCGTCACGCTCTACACGAAGCTCGGCATCGATCCGCATCAGATTCTCCACACGAACTCTGGACGCCCCGTCCAACTCATCAACGGTGGCCGGCCTATCCGGGAGCTGTTTGCGTGATGAAGGACTGGCGTTTTGGACGCTCGCTTTGCCGCAGAGGGGCAAAGAGGCAGAGAGCGCAAAGTTTTTTTAAAGCAGAGTCTCTGCGATCTTTGCTCCTCTGCCCCTCTGCGGCCATTCTCATGGGTAGTTCAGCCTTCGCTGCGGCTCCCGGCTTCGAGAGCATCTTCCCTGCGGGCGGACAGATCGGCACTCGCGTGGAATGCACGGTCGCTGGCAAAGGACTCGAAGGTAGCTCGCTCCTAGCCTGGAGCAGTCATCCTGGGGTTGTTTTGCTCGCGGGTGAGAAGGCGAAGAAGTTCGTCGCCACTGTCGCAAAGGATGCCAAGCCGGGCCCCTGCCTTGTGCGATTCTACACGGACGATGGCAGCTCACCGCCGCGCCTCTTTGAGGTTGGAAACCTTCCCGAGCATCTCGAAAAGGAGCCAAACGATGCCTTCGCTGACGCCCAGACAGCCGAACCACGGATGCAGGCAGTCATCAATGGCGTGCTCGAAAAATCCGGTGACGTTGATACCCATGCGATTCGCGTGCAGAAGGGAAAAACGATCACGCTTGAGCTTCACGGCTATGCGTTGGGCTCACCGATGGATCCCGCGTTGCGGTTGCTAGACAGCCGTGGCGTGGAAATCAGCACGGCGCACGACAGCCACAACCTCGACCCACGCCTGAGCTACACGCCGGGCACCGATGGCATTCTGTTCGTGCAAATTCTCGCCTTTGCCCACCCGCCTGCGGCGGATGTGGCGCTCAAAGGCAGCAGCAGCCATGTCTATCGGCTCCTCATCACCGATGAAGTTCCAAAGCCCGCCACGAATGAACCGAAGGTGCTGACGCTCACAGCCACCGTGCAGGGTCTTTTGGCCAAACCACGCGAGGAGGACGTTTTCACCTTCACGGCCAAAAAAGGCGATGAACTGGCTCTCGCAGCTCATTCGCGTGCCTTCGATGCCTTGCTTCGCATCGACGATGCAGAAGGAAAAATGATCACTCAATCCGATGACGGCGAGAGTTCCGATCCATCGCTACGCTGGAAGGCGCCCAAGGATGGTGACTTCAAAGTCGTCGTGGCTGATCGCTTTCACGGCGGCAGTGCCGAGCATGCCTACGAGCTCAGTGCGAAGCCATTCACCCCGACTCTGAGCGCCATGCTCGATACGCACGCCTATCGAGTGGAAGCAGGAAAAGACGCGGAGGTCAAAATCACCATCAAACTCATCGGCACCTTCGCCGCGAAGCTCCAGGCCAAAGCCCTTAACCTTCCTCCCGGCCTCAGCGCCGATCCCGTCGAGGTCCCAGCCAAGGGCGGCGAGATCAAACTGAAGCTCAAAGCCACTCCCGAAGCCGCTGCGAGCCAAGCCCCCTTCCGCATTGAAATCAGTGACGGCACCCAAACCTTCCCCGCCACCTACCTCATCCCCTTCACCGAACCCCGTGGCGATCTTCTCATCACCACCGACACGCATCCCTGGCTCACCATTGCTGCCAAAGCCGCGGAGAAGAAGCCTCAGCCCAAGTAAAGATCCTCGACCTTCAGTGTCAGGTTGATCGACTTGAGAGTGAAGGCACCCGTGTTGTGCTGCTCCGGCGGTTCCCAGTTGGTTTCACGGCGAAAGATGGTCACACTCGGCTTGGTCTCATCCGCCCACACGATGACGTATTCCTCCAGCGATGGGATCTTCGTGAACGCGGCGAATTTCTCGATGAAGTCACGCTTCCACTCCGTGCTCACCTCGATGATGAGCTTGGGTTCGGTGACGAAAGTCGCTGTGCCAGCCAGAGCCTCGCACGAGACCATCACATCGGGATAATAGAAGACGCCCTCTTCATGAAAGTCAGTGCGCAGCTTCATATCGCTCTTGAAGACGCGGCACGGACCGCCTTTCAGCAAACGATGAATCTCGGCCGCCAGGTTAAGAGCAACCGTCTCATGAATGCGCCGCGCCCCCGCCATGGCCTTGATGTAGCCGGCGGCGTATTCGTGCTTCACATCACTCTCCTCCTCGAAGGCGAGGTACTCCTCCTCGGTCATGCGTGGGATCTTCGTATAGTCGATGGCTTGCGGTGGCATGGCGGAGGATAACGGCAGCCGGGCCGCTTGCAAAGCCCCGATTGCAGCCCTGATTCGGCCGCATGCGCCCGATCCTGACCTTCTTCCTCCTCGCCCAACTTGGTATCGCCGCCGAGCCCGAGTTTCCGCTTACCGCCGATTCCAAACCGCAGCCCGGCGCTCCAAAGGGCACGATCATCAAGGACAGCTACACCGCGAAGGAAGGCAGCGTCTTCCCCGGCACGCAGCGTGAGTATCAAATCTACCTGCCCGCTGAATTCGATAAAACCAAGCCCGCTGCCTTCATGGTCTTTCAGGACGGCGTCATTTATCAAGCGCCCGTCGTCTTCGACAATCTCATCGCCAAGAAGGACATCCCGCCGCTCATCGGCCTCTTCATCAAGCCCGGCGTCGTTCCGGCGGCGAATGAGAACGCGTTGCCGCGCTTCAACCGCAGCTATGAATACGATAGCATCACGCCCACCTACTCGAAGTTTCTCATCGACGAGTTCCTGCCCGCCATCGAGGCGAAGCACGGTGTCAAACTGAGCACCGACCCGAATCATGCCGCCATCTCAGGCAACAGCAGCGGCGGCATCTGCGCCTTCATGGCCGCGTGGCATCGGCCTGATCGCTTCCGTCGCGTCTTCACCGGCGTGGGCACCTACGTCGGCATTCACGGAGCCGATCAACTCCCCGTCCTCGTCCGCAAATTCGAACCGAAACCACTGCGAATTTTCCTCCAAAGCGGCACCGGCGACAACAACCTCTACTGTGGCGACTGGTGGATGGCGAACCAGATGATGGAGCGCAGCCTCACCTGGGCCGGTTAC
>JBEIGR010000208.1:0-8382 GCA_040381795.1 Verrucomicrobiaceae bacterium
CGACCACGCGGTAACCCTGCGGGGCGACGAATTGCGAATCAACCTGCTGGTGCCGGGCCGCTACCGTCTTCCCTACAAGGGCACCACGATCGATGTCGAGGTGAGCACTCGCTATCCGGAGAAGGCCGACACCACCGTGGTGATCAGTGGGGCACCGGCGGAGATGAAGGCCCGCATCCGCATTCCGTCCTGCATCAAGGGAGCGGAGGTGAAGGTGACGAACCTGCCAGGAGGCAAGACCCGCCACGTCCTGAGCGGCCGGATGGGCTATCAGCTTGAGGAGGTGAGAAACGGCGTCGTGCTGCGCTATGGCCCTCTGGTCATGGCACCGCTGCGCTACGCGCAAAATGTGAAGGTCACGAACAAGGATAACGACTTCCTCAAAGGCTACATCTTCGAGCGTATCGACAAAGGACGCGCCACCATCGTGCCTCCCGCCAAGGATGCCGATGGGTTCTACCTCTTCCCGAAGGAGCCCAAGCCGATTTGGAAGAACTACGAGGAAGGCACGCTCTCCCGCCTGGCGTTCGATAACCTCTCGATCAACGTCAAGCTGGCGTATCCCGACGGCACCACCCAGGAGCACCGCTTTTGGCCCGAGTGTTACAGCACCACCTCAACTGCCAGCGGCGCGCCCGTGCCAGTCGTGTTCGCCAAACCAGAAGCATCAAAATGAAAACCCTCCTCACTGCCCTACTCCTCGCACCGCTGGCCTCACTGCAACCAGCATGACTTTCCATGCCCGCCTCGCCGGACAACCACGACGCCCACGACTACGCCGAACGCATCCGCGAGCGGCTGCCGAGACGCCTGCAAGAGCTGCGGGAACGATGTGGACTGAGCAAGCATGGTCTTGCTCGTGAACGTGGGCTGAGCCGGGGATACATTACCAAGCGCAGGGTTGTGATGTCGGGCATCCGGTGGGGTTCGCCCGTCAGGCTCGATCAAGCATTGGCTGGTTTCAACGAAGCCTCCGGCGGCGCCAAGATAACGTGCTGGAAAGAACCCGGAAAACAGACGCGTTCCTTAACTGGTATGACCTCCTACCACAAACTTCTCCCATGAACCAAATCGATCTCCAAAACCGCATCGCCATTGTCACGGGCGGCGCTCGTGGCATTGGCCGGGCCATTGCCGAACGTCTCCTCGCCTCGGGGGCACGCGTCTCGCTGTGGGATGTGGATGCCGCCGCTCTCACCCAGGCCGCCGCTGAACTGGGGCAACACGAAAGCCTCCATACCGCCACGGTCGACCTCGCGAATCTCGAATCCGTGCAGGCCGCCACCGCCGCCACCGCGGCCGCCTGGGGAAGGATCGACATCCTCGTCAACAACGCCGGTATCACCGGTGGCAATGCGAAGACGTGGGAACTTGATCCAGCCGACTGGCGGCGCGTGATGGAGATCAATCTCAACGGCCCCTTTTACTGCTGTCACAGCGTGGTGCCGCAGATGCTCAAGACCGGTTACGGACGCATCGTGAACATCGCATCCATCGCAGGCAAGGAAGGCAATCCCAATGCAGCGCACTACAGCGCTTCCAAGGCTGCTGTCATCGCATTGACCAAGTCACTCGGAAAGGAGTTGGCCACCTGCAACATCCTCGTCAATGCCGTGACACCCGCCGTCATCGCCACGGACATCCTCCAGCAGATGAAGCAGTCGCACATCGACTACATGCTCTCGAAGATCCCGATGGGACGCTTTGGCAAAAAGGAAGAGGCCGCCGCGCTCGTGGCCTGGCTTTGCTCAGAAGACTGCTCCTTCACCACCGCCGCCGTCTTCGACCTCTCCGGCGGCCGCGCGACGTATTGATGGAGGGATGGAGTTTTGAAAAAATGAAGCAATGAAAAACACGAAACAACATGAGCACACTGTGGAGTCTGTTTTGCCGCGCCTGACGATTAGCAGGCAAGCCGAAGGCATTGGTTCGCAGCTTGTGACAACGTGGTTGAAGCCTCACGTTCTTCGTCAAGCCGAAGGCTTGAAAGCCATTAGCCGGTGGTTGAGCGAGGAACGAGCGACACCACCGGTTCGGGCGAAGAGACCCAACGCATCCCGCAGGGATGCAAGCAAGCTTCGTTGGCAGCGCGGCAGGGCGTGGCTGGCATCCATTCAGGATGCGGACGTCTGGCGTCTTTCATCCGGTGGTGTCGCTACGCTCAACCATCGGCTAATCGCTGGGAACCCTTCGGGTTCAACATCAGCCATCTGATCCATCATTCTACTGCCCCCATTCTCCATCACTCCATCACTCCTTTCACAATGAACATCACCGCACTCGAACGTCCAGCATCCCTCGTCGAAAGTGTCTGTCAGCAACTCGCCGAACTCATCCGAGGTGGCAGTGCTGAGGAAGAGCGCTGGCTTCCCGGCGAACGCTCCTTGGCAGAGAAGCTCGGCGTCAGCCGCACCGTCGTGCGTGAGGCGACGAAGCGACTGGAGCAGCAGGGCATGCTCGAAATCCAGCACGGCACGGGCATCAAGATTGTTGACCGCTTACACAGGCCTTTGAATGACTCGCTCTCGCTGCTCATTCCTGATATGGCGGACCGTCTTCAGCAGCTCAATGAGACACGGCTTTCCATCGAACCGGATGCCGCCGCTTATGCCGCGCAGCGAGCCACCAAGGAGCAAATCAAGACGATGCGGCGCGTCCAGAAGCAGCTCGAAAACGCCGCCGAAGGCCCCGCCGCCATTGAGGCCGACATCGCAGCGCATCACGCCATCGCTGATGCCAGCGGCAACCTCATTTATCGCCTCATCCTCGATTCGCTCGCGGATCTCGGCGTCTCCAGCCGCCTGCGCACCATCGGCCGCATCGGCAAGGCAGCGGCCGTCGAACAACACGAAGCCATCCTCGTGGCCATCGAGAACCGCGACCCCGAAGCCGCCCGCGCCGTCATGCGCACTCACATCCTCGCCGCCGGTGAGGACATGGATCTTCCCGCACTAAAAACCAAAACGGCAAAATGAGATATGAAGCCCATTCTACTGCCCTCATTCTTTTGCCTTATCTTCTGCGTTTTCTCACACGCAGCCGACACCGCATTCTTCGACTCCAAAGTCCTGCCCATCCTCCAGAAGCGTTGCTTTGAGTGTCACTCGCACGGAACGAAGATCAAAGGCGGCCTCGCTTTGGATTCACGCTCTGGCTGGGCGGAGGGCGGAGACAACGGTCCCGCCATCAAGCCCGGCCAATTAGAGGAAAGTCTGGTCATCAAAGCGGTCCGCTATGTGGACTCGGAGTTCGAAATGCCTCCAAAGGCCAAACTTCCTGCGAGCGAGATCGCCATTCTCGAAGAATGGGTGAAGCTCGGTGCGCATGACCCGCGAAGCGCTGGTGCCGGAAAGCAAAAGAAAGGCATCGACCTCGCCGAAGGCCGGAAGTTCTGGGCTTTCCAACCCGTGAGCAATCCCAAGCCGCCGCTCGTTAAGGATACCGCATGGCCGCTTGATCCGCTGGATCATTTCATCCTCAAGCCGCTGGAAGCCAAGGGCATCAAGCCCGTGAGTGATGCTGATCGCCACACTTGGCTTCGTCGGGTGAGCCTTGATCTCACGGGCCTGCCGCCGACAGCGAAGGAGATTGAATCTTTTTCAAAAGACTCGTCATCCGATGCGTATGCGAACGCGGTGGATCGTTTGTTAAACTCCAAAGCCTACGGCGAGCGCTGGGCGCGGCATTGGCTCGATCTCACCGGTTACGCAGACATGATCGGAACGTCGAACGGTGTGTTCGCCGAGCACGCATGGCGCTATCGCGATTACCTCATCAACGCTTTCAACGCGGACAAGCCGTTTGATGAGTTCGTGCGCGAACAGATCGCGGGTGACTTGATGCCGCCAAAGTCCACCGAAGATCGCGCCGCAAAGATCACCGCCACAGGCTTTCTCATGGTGGGTGACATCGAGATCGTGAACCCGGACAAGGCGAAAATGGAGACCGATCACATCGATTCCCAGATGATCAAAATTGGCCAGACCTTCATGGGCATGACGCTCGGCTGCGTGCGCTGCCATGATCACAAGTTCGACCCCATCGGAGTCGATGACTACTACGGCATCGCCGGCATGCTGCGCAGTTCGCCGTCGTCGCACAAAATGCCGGACATGGGTGTCTGGAGCACGCTCAACAGCACCGCTCTGCCCGAGACGCCCGCGCAACTTGCTGCGCGGAAGAAAAGCGAAGCCGAGAACGAACAGCGCATCGTTGGCTTCAGAGAAGAGCAAAAGAAGCTCACTGATGAGAAAGCCGTTGTGACCAAACAACTCGCTGCGCTCGGTAAACCGACTGCGCCAGCATCGCAAGTCGCCGCCACGACCGATAATGCACAACGCGACATTCCTGCCAATGCTGACGCCAAGCCCACTAGCGACAAAGACGCCCTCACCAAACGCCGCGACGAAATCGACGCCCAACTCAAGAAACTCGGCGAGACCATCAAACACGCCGAGTTCTTTAAGGACAAGACGCCACGTGCCTTCGCCATGAGCGACGGACCACAGCCTGCCGACATGCCCGTTTATGTGCGTGGCAATCCGTATGCACCGAGCACCGTCGTGCCGCGTGGCACCCTTCGCGTTGCCTCATGGGATGAGTTCCCCGCCATCCCCGCCGGACAAAGTGGCCGTCTGCAATTTGCGGACTGGCTTGCCGACAAACGCAACCCGCTCACCGCTCGCGTGACCGTGAACCGCATCTGGCAAAAGCTCTTCGCCACGGGTATCGTGCCCAGCGTGGATTACTTCGGCACTCGTGGTGATGTTCCCACGAACCCTGAGTTGCTCGATCATCTTGCCACTCGATTCATGCGCGGAGGTTGGTCACAGAAAGCGTTTCTTCGCTCGCTCGTTCTTAGCCGCGCCTATCGCCTGAGCAGCTCCAACGATGCCCTGGCGATGAAGCTCGATCCCGAGAACAAACTCTTCTGGCGCATGAACCGCCAGCGCCTCGATGCCGAGGCCATGCGCGACTCCATGCTCGCCATCAGCGGCGAGCTTGCTCGCGACAGCGGCGGCCCTGCGTTGGTCCTCGAAGAACCCGAGAACTGCGGTGCATTGGCTCTGAAAGGTGTCAATCCACCGAACTACAAGCACAGCAAGCCACGCCCCTCGCAAGAGTTTGAGCGCACCCTCTATCTTCCCGTGCTCAGAGGCGGCACCGCAGGCCCGGATCGCTTGCGAGCCTTCTTTGATTTCGTCGATCCTGCTGGCACGGCCGGACAGCGAAACCAGACCGTGGTGCCCACCCAGTCGCTCTTCCTGCTAAGCAATGACCTTCTCCGCAAACGCGCGACCAAGCTCGCCGACCATTTCATTGCCGCCGAACCGAACGAACTCGCGCGACTCGAAGCCCTCTGGCTCCGCGTGCTGAATCGTCCCATCACCAGCACCGAACGCGAAGAGGCCACCACCTTCCTCGGCCAGGTGGAGTCGCTCATCAAAACCGTCAAAGGCCGCCCCGCCTTGGACTCTATCAAGTGGCGCGAACTCTGCCACAGCCTGCTGGCCTCGAATGAGTTCGTGTTTCGTCTCTAACCTCCATCACCTGCAATCGCCATGAACTCAATCCTCACCCGCCGCCAACTTCTCCAGCGCACCGCCTGCGGCTTCGGTGCTCTCGCCTTGCAAGACATCGCCAGCGCGGCAGCCAATCCGCTAACGGCTCGAATCCCCGGCATGATGCCGAAGGCCAAGCGCGTCATCTTTCTCTTCATGGGCGGTGGCCCTTCGCAGATGGATCTCTTTGACCCGAAGCCCTTCATTGAGCGCAAGCACGGGCAGAAGATCGACTCGCCACTCCGCAAAGAAGTCACGCAGATCGGCACCGATCAGTTCCTCGCTCTCAAGTCGATGGCGCCGGTGCGTCCGCGTGGACAGAGCGGCATGATGATCTCTGATTTGATGCCGCATCTCGCGACAGTAGCGGATGACATTTGTCTGCTGCGTGGCATGAACGCCGACAACCCGCAGCACGCAGGTGCGACCTTGCAGTTTCACACGGGCACCTTTGCTGAAGTGCGTCCTTCGATGGGCGCATGGGTCAGCTACGGCCTCGGCACCGAGAACGCGAACCTGCCCAGCTTTGTCAGCATCCAGGGCGGCGGCGTGCGTGAATACGGCTCCGCCTTCCTGCCTGCAATTCATCAAGGCACCAAGCTCACGGTGCCGCTCGACAGCAAATCCTTGCCTGTCGAAAACCTGCGGAATGTCTCTGAGAACGACGCCATCCAGCGCCAGCGCATGGATTTCATGGCCCGCATGAACAAGCGTCTCGCCGGTGATCTGCATGGCGATGCGAACATGGAAGGCATGATCCAAAACATGGAACTCGCCGCTCGCATGCAGCTCACCACGCCCGCGATCGTGGACATCTCAAAGGAGAGCAAAGCCACGCTCGATCTCTACGGCGTCGGCGGCAAGGACACGAACACCTTCGGCCGCGCCTGCCTGCTCGCTCGCAAACTTAGCGAGGCCGGCGTGCGCTTCGTGCAAGTCAGCACCGGCGGATGGGATCACCACGGTGACATCCGTGGCAACCTGCCCAAACTCTGCTCGCAGACCGATCAACCTGTTGCCGCATTGCTCAAAGACCTCAAATCACGCGGCCTGCTCGAAGACACGCTCGTGCTGTGGAGCGGTGAGTTTGGCCGCACGCCGTGGAGCCAGGATCTCAGCGGCAAATCGCCCATCGAGAAACATGGACGCGAGCACCAACCCGAAAGCTTTTGCTCATGGATGGCCGGGGGCGGCGTCAAAGCCGGCCTCACCTACGGCGACACCGACGACATGGGCTACCGCGCCATCAACGGCAAAGTACACATCCACGATCTGCACGCCACCATGCTGCACCTCCTCGGCATCGATCATCTCAAGCTGACGTCGCGTCACCTTGGTCGCGACTTCCGCCTCACCGATGTTTACGGCGAGGTGGTGAAGGAGATCCTCGCGTGATGGAGTTCTTCACTGGGAGAGCGTTCTGATCAAAGCGTGCCCCCGGTTCAAAACTACTACCGCATTAGCCGGCAGCACAGCCGTCTCAGCAGTGAGCCCCCTCTATTCGTTTCATGAACACTTCCTTCGACCTCACGCGCCGGCATCTCCTCGGCCAAATGACCACCGGGCTCACTGGTGTCGCGCTCTCGCGTTTGTTCACGAACGAACTCGCCGCTGCTCCGCTGCACCAGCCGCATTTTTCACCGAAGGCGAAGCAGGTGTTGCAGATTTTCTGCCCTGGAGCGGCGTCGCACATGGACCTGTGGGATCACAAGCCGATGCTGGAGAAGTTTCACGGCACGCCGATGCCGGGCGCGGATGTCGAAGTCACGTTTCAAGGGAAGAACGGCAACTTGATGAAGTCGCCGTGGCCCTTCGCACCAGCAGGTCAGAGCGGGAAGATGATCTCAACCATGCTGCCGCACATGGCGAAGCACATCGACGACATGGCCTTCATCCACAGCATGACTTCGCGCACGAACACACATGGGCCGGGCTGCATCTACATGAACTCGTGCTTCACTCGCGAAGGCTTCCCCAGTGCAGGTTCCTGGGTAAGCTATGCGCTCGGTTCGACGAATGAAAACCTCCCGACATACATCGCGATTCAGGACGTGCGCGGCGAACCGCCGAATGGAAAGGCCAACTGGAGCAATGGCTTTCTCTCCGCCCAGTATCAGGCGGTGGCGATGGCCGCGCAGCAGCCGCTGCGCAATCTCGCACGTCCGGCATCGATCAAGGTCGACGATGAACAGGCTACGCGCGATTTCCTGAAGCTCATCAATGCGGAGCACGCCGCAGCGCATCCCGGCAACGACGAACTCCGCGCGCGCATGGCAGCGTATGAACTTGCAGCGAAGATGCAGCTGACCGCGCCGGAAGTCAGCAATCTAGCAGCCGAGCCTGCGCATGTTCATGAACTCTACGGCACTGGCGACAGCAACAAGCTCAAGGCCGCCTATGCGAAGAACTGCCTGCTCGCCCGCCGCTATCTGGAGCAAGGCGTGCGTTACGTTTCGCTCTACTGCGCTTCGCGTGCGAGTAATGTCGATGGCCTGCTGAATTGGGACGCACACAAGACACTGAAAGCCGATTACGAGCGTCATTGTCCCATCTTTGATCAGCCGACAGCTGCGCTGCTAACCGACATGAAGCAGCGAGGCATGTTGAATGACGTGCTCGTCGTTTGGTGCACCGAGTTTGGCCGCATGCCGACGCATCAGGAAGGCACCAGTGGTCGCGATCACAATCCCGATGCCTTCACCACTTGGATGATGGGCGCGGGTGTCAAAGGCGGCGTGAGCTACGGTGAGACTGATGACTTCGGCCGCCGCGCCGCCGTCGATGTCGCCACCGTGTATGATTTCTACGCCACCGTGCTGCA
>JBEIGR010000209.1:0-8382 GCA_040381795.1 Verrucomicrobiaceae bacterium
AAGTGGCGTGCCGATGCTGCTGCGTTCTCCGCCGCAGAAAATTCCAAAGCCCTGCTTGGCCCAGCCTTCACTGGCATGACGACAGATTGGTCGTCTTTGGATGCCGCAGTCTCACTGGTCGCTGACTGGGTAAAGCTGTTTGGCATTACCTCCGCCCAGGAGTTCATGGTCGAGCACAAAGACGTTGTATTCGCCCAGGTATCGATCGTCGCGAGCCTTGCTGCCCAAGGGGAGGCCCACATGAATGAATGGATGGTTCTAGCGTCCACCTTGTTCCGGCAGGAAGGGGCCACGCTTCGCCAGCTTTCCACTCAGACCTTGAGTAAGGATGTGAACCAGCAAGCAGATACCGCTACCAGCTTGGTCCAAGCCCTCGAAAAGGTGAAGCTGCCTCCCAGCACCCAGAGTGACGCCGTGCCGCATCTATGCTCTGTCGCGCTAAAACTCAGAGAGCACGCTGACACGGTATCGAAACTCACCGCCAGCCCAAGTTTCCTCGGCGACTGGCATCAGGGCCTGCTCGCTACAGATCCGATAAGGACCGCTCCCGCTCTAGGCTGGCTGCGACAGCTCATTGAGACGGAAACATTGCCCCATGCCATCAAAGTGTGGGCGCTTACGGCATCAACATCTCAGCGAGTTCTCGAACTTACTGAGCGCGTTCACGTTATCACAAAAGCTATTGATGGCTGGCGGTTAGCAATGACCCCACTGAGCGAGGTCTTTGTCTTTGAATCCTACACTGCTGACATGTCACCAAACCATTTGGGGCGAAGTGTGACGATCATTCTTTCACACCTTGATGCGGCCATTGAAGCGGTGCCGTCATTGCTGCCGTGGTATCACCTGCATGAGAGCGAGCGAGACATCGAGCAGGCTGGCGGCAAATCACTATGGGAATGGTGTCGCGAGCACCATCTCAAGGTTGAAGTCATCGAAAAAGCGGCACAACTCGGCTTTACCAATCAGTTCATCGAACGTTTGCTCGCTCAACATCCTGAGCTGAAAACCTATCATCGTCAAAAGCTCGAAGAGCATCGCGATGGATTCCGCTCGCTCGACAAGCGTGTTTTGAATTCTTTCCAAAAGGAGGTCGATCGCAGCAGCTTCCGCAAGCATGGCGAAGCACCTTCCGGTCAGCGCAGAGGCTCTCCAAAGGACTTTACCGAAATGGCCCTGCTTCATCATGAAATCCCCAAGCAGAAGCGTCACGTGCCTGTGCGTAAGTTGGTTCGCCAGAGCGGCGCTGCTCTTCAATATCTCATGCCCTGCTGGATGATGGGACCGCAGGCTGTCGCGCAGTTTCTTGAGCCGGAGAAAGTGGAGTTTGATCTCCTCATCATCGACGAAGCATCCCAAGTGCGGCCTGAAGATGCAATTGGCTCGCTGGCGCGAGCCAAGCAAATCGTGATCGTCGGCGACTCGAAGCAGATGCCACCCACGGATGTCTTCCAAGCTCTAGGCGTTCACGATACAGACGAGGAGGTTGAAAACGAAGAAGGTGAAATGGTCTCCTCTAACAGTGCAGCGCTCGAAATGACTTCTATTCTCGACACCTTCGAGAAGCAGTTACCCGCTGAAACGCTACGCTGGCACTACCGTAGCCAGCATCAGAGCCTTATCGCCTTCTCCAACGAGAGCTTTTATGACTCTAGCCTGATAGTTCCTCCGTCCCGCTGGCACGCGAGTGACGACTTGGGCATCGTGCGTCATTTTTTGGAGAATGGCCGTCTGCAGGACCGCAAAAACCCAGCCGAGGCAGCCAAAGCTGTGGAGATTATGCGTGAGCATGTGCTTCGAGAATGCCAGCGGCATGAGGATAATCGCGAAACTCTAGGCGTGGTTGCTATGAATGCCGTTCAGCAGGATTTGATCTCGGAAAGATGGGAGAAGGCCTGCAAAGATGATCCTGACCTAGAAGCTGCGCTAACCGAGTTCACGTCAAAAACATCCCTGTTCATCCGCAATCTCGAAAACGTTCAGGGCGATGAGCGTGATGTGATCCTCATCTCCACGACCTATGGGAAGAACGCCGCAGGCGAGATGCTCCAGCGATTCGGACCCGTGAACAAAGCGGGAGGCTGGCGGCGCCTCAACGTGCTCTTCACCCGTGCCCGGAAGCGCATTCATCTGGTAACCAGCATGGTGTATAGCGACGTCCAGCAGGACACGAGACAAGCCGAATCTGGCCGCACCTTTCTCCGCAAGTATCTGCAATACGCAGAAACAGGGCATCTGCCTGATTCCGGCACCGCAGGCTTCATGGGAACCCCAGATTCAGGTTTCGAGGTATTCGTAGCTCGTAGCCTGCTCGGCCTAGGCTACGAGTTTCACTACCAAGTCGGTGTTCAAGGCTTCTTCATCGACATCGGGGTAATTCATCCCGATCAACCCGGCCAATATCTCTGCGGTATTGAGTGCGATGGAGCTGCCTACCATTCGCATCCTATCGCCAGGGATCGGGACAGGATCCGCCAAGAGATTCTGGAGAACCGCGGCTGGAAGATATTCCGCATTTGGTCGACAGACTGGTATCGAAACCGCAAACTCGAGATCGAAAGGCTTCACGCTTTTCTACGACTGCAAACCTTATGACGCACCGTGGTGCTCGAATGCGAGCACATGAGCCGTGGCGAATGCAGCGTCTGACCTCCGTTCGTGGAGTTGAAAAAGCCTTCGAATTACTCAAAAAACAGTTTCTTGAGGTCGGCTTCACTTCTACTGCAACGAAGCTTCTTCCCGTCAGCCTCGATTCTTATGCCGTCCGCGCCTCGTCACCATGGTATCTCGCTCCTCACGGCCACAGCGGTCGTTGTGGCCAATATGATCGGCACGGGCGTCTTCACGTCGCTGGGCTTTCAGGTGGGAGGTTTGCCGTCTGGGTTCGCGATTTTGATGCTGTGGCTCGTCGGCGGCGTGTGCGCTTTTTGCGGTGCCTTGTGCTATGGCGAGCTGGCGGCGGCGCTGCCACGCTCCGGCGGGGAGTATCATTTTCTCTCGAAGATCTTCCATCCGGCGGTGGGCTTCCTTTCGGGATGGCTTTCGGTCACGGTGGGCTTTGCGGCGCCGATTGCGCTCGCGGCGATGGCTTTCGGCAAATACTTCAGCGCCATCTTTCCGCATGCGCCAGCCACGACGTGGTCGCTCGTGATGGTGTGGATCGTCACGCTGATCCATGTGGGCGGCATCCATGTGGCGGCGAAGTTTCAAAACACGGCCACCTGGCTGAAGGTGCTGCTCATCCTCGTTTTCATCGTCAGCGGCTTCGTGATCAGCGAAGGGCAGGCGGTGAGCTTTTTGCCCAAGGCAGGCGATGGCAAGCTGCTGGGCAGCACGCCCTTCGCGGTTAGCCTGGTGTATGTGATGTATGCCTACGCGGGCTGGAACGCGGCCACTTACATCGTGGGCGAGATTCGTGATCCGCAGAAGAACGTGCCGAAGGTCATCGCCCTCGGCACGCTGCTCGTGACGGGATTGTACATCGCCTTGAACGCCGTTTTCCTCTATGCCGCGCCGATGAGCGAGCTGGATGGCAAGCTCGATGTGGGTCACGTGGCGGCGGATCGCATCTTCGGGCACACCGGCGGGCAGGTGATGTCCGCGCTGATCTGCCTGGGGCTGGTGTCGAGCATCTCGGCGATGACCTGGGTGGGGCCTCGCGTGATGAAAACGATGGGCCAGGACCTCAAGCTGCTCGCTCCGCTGGCCGTCAGCGATGAACGCGGCGTGCCGGTGGCGGCTTTGTTTGTCCAGCTTTCCATCGTCGTGACGCTGCTGCTCACCGCCAGCTTTGAAACGGTGCTCACCTGCGTGCAGTTCAGCATCCAGCTCGGCTCGTTTGCCACCGTCGTGGGCCTCATCGTGCTGCGGATCAAGCAGCCGGACCTGCCGCGGCCGTATCGATGCTGGGGTTATCCCATCACGCCGCTGCTCTTCCTTGGCATCAGCCTGTGGATGATGATCTTCGTCGCCAAAAAGCATCCTGAAGAAACCCTGGCTGGCATGGCGTTGATCCTGCTCGGCTGGATCATCTACTTCGTCTCGCCGCGCCATCCTTCGACTGAATCATGAAACGCCTCGTCTCATTCCTCGCCCTCGCCGCCGCCTCGGTTTCCTTCGCTCAAACCACCCCCACCGCCGACGACCAGGCGCGGTTCCTCGCCGGTCTGCCGCCGCAGGAAGGCTCGCCGCTGTTTGAACTGGCCCAACGCGGTGAGTTTGCCCGCCACGCGAAGGGTTTGGACACCGCTTGGCAAGATGTCGAGAAGCGCCAGCTCGGCTCGATCCGTGGCTGGATGCAGGAAACGCATCCCCAGCTCGTGGCGGACACCGCGCCGCTGCTCTATGTCTTTAGCGGGCCAGATTTCCTGCACGCGAACACCTTCTACCCGAACGCCAGCACCTACGTCCTCTGTGGCATCGAGCCCGTGGGCACCCCACCGGATGTCACGCAGCTCGGGGGCGACTCGCTCGACCACTCGCTGCGCAACCTGCGCAACTCGCTGGAGGCCATTTTGAGCTTCAGCTTCTTCATCACCTCCGAGATGAAAAACGACTTCTCGGCCAACGCCACCAAGCTCAACGGCACCATCCCCGTCATTTACACCTTCCTCGCCCGCAGCGGCTGCCACATCGACAGCGTCGCCCTCATCGGCCTCGACAAAGACGGCAAAGAAGGCCCGCTGGAAGGTTCGAAGCATCCCGGCGTCAAAATCGGCTTCATCGGCAAAGCGGGCCAAAAGCAGACGGTGTACTATTTTTCCACAAACCTCGCCAGTTACATGATCAAGCAGGACCCCGGCTTCGTCCGCTTCTGCGAGGCCCTCGGCGCTCCGAACGGCTTCACTAAGTCCGCCTCGTATTTGATGCACCTGGAGGAGTTCGACCTCGTGCGGGATCTCCTTTTGGCGAAATGCACCACCCTCCTCCAGGACGATACCGGCGTGAGATGGAAGGATTTCCCCCGCGATGTCTGGACCCCGACGGCCTACGGCTGGTATCCAGGCCCCATCGCCCGATTCAAAGAGAAGTATCAGAGCGATCTCGCCGCCGTGTACAAGGCCGGTGACGTGCCGCCCATCCCCTTCGGCATCGGCTACAACTGGCGTCCCAAAATGAGCACCCTCCTCTTCGCCCAGGCCAAACGCGAGCCCGCCAAGGCGCTGCCGGTGCAGGAGTGAGCTTCTCCAGCGCCATATTCAATGCGTCAAAACGCTGCAGAGGACCGAAAAATGAAGGGCCGCTGGGCTTTTGAGCTTGGGCGGTTTTTTGGCTAAAAAAACGGGTTGGAAAACCACTGGGACAGAAGGGGAATTGCCTTCGCCCGTCGTAGGAGGCGGGATTTTTTCAAAAATCTCATTTCTCAAGTTGCGCGGGGATTATGCCAATCCTATTCTGGGCCTCCTTGTGAAATTTTTCACAAGCTCTTTCGACCGCAATTTATGGGCAACTTTTTTCCGCGCTGGACCAACTGGCTTCCTCTCAAGGTAGGCATCGCCGTCGTGTTTATTGCTTTGGGCGTGAGCATGGGCGTCGCTTACTACTTCACTCCGAAATACACTCGCGTGGGCTATGAGCCGACTCAGCCGGTGCCTTTTTCCCACAAAATCCACGCCGGCCAGCTCGGTCTGGACTGCCGCATTTGCCATAGTTTTGGCGAGGCCTCCAGCCACTCGAACGTGCCGACGAACCAGACCTGCTTCAACTGCCACGGACAGGGCAAGGGTGCCATCCGCGCCACGTCGCCGAAGTTGGAACTGGTGCAGAAAGCCCACGAAACGGGCAAATCCATTCCTTGGGTGAAGGTCCACAAGGCTCCTGACTACGTTTATTTCAACCACAGCGCCCATTTGAACCGCGGCATCTCCTGCGTGTCCTGCCACGGCAAGGTGAACGAGATGGAAGTCGTCCGCCACGATCAGCCGCAGTCGATGGGCTGGTGCCTCGACTGCCACCGCCAGCCGGAGAAGAACCTCCGCCCGCTGGATTATGTGACGAAGCTCGATTTCAAGCCCTCCGACCTCAACCGTGCGGATTTCTACAAGGGCCTGCTCGACAAGAAAGTGCCTTCTGGCGAGATCGCCGAGGTGATCGGTGGCGAAGGTGCCAAGGCGGACGGCCTGGACGCCATCGTGGCCCTCGCGGAGAAAACTTACGGCAAAGATGTGACCCAGAAAGAAGTGGGCACGCAACTCAAGAAGCACTGGCAGATCCAGCCCCCGGACTCCTGCACCGCCTGCCATCGCTAACCCCCGCGCCCCCACCTTTCCCCGACACATGAAACGCAATTGGATTCATCCCGAGGAGCCGCAGAACGCGAAGCGCTACTGGCGCAGCACGGCTGAGCTCGAGCGTCGTGAGAGCTTCCTGAAGGATCTCGGCCGCGAATTTCCCGCTGGCGATACCCTCACGCCCGAAGAGGCCGAAAATGGCCGTCGCGACTTTTTGAAAATCATGGGCGCCAGCGTCGGCCTGATGGGCCTCGCCTCCTGCCGCCGTCCGATCACGACGATCCTGCCTTACACGCAGCACGTCGAGTGGATGGTGCCTGGCAAGCCGGTGCTTTTCGCTACCACGATGCCTCGCAGCGGCGGTGCCACGCCTCTCGTGGTCACCGTGCATGAGGGGCGGCCCACGCATCTCTCGGGCAATCCTCTCCACCCCCTCGGTGGCGGCATTGATTCCTTCGCGCAGGCTTCCGTCCTCGATCTCTACGATCCGGACCGTTCCCAGAAGCCGCTCGGCGCTGGCAAAGCCATCTCCTGGGCCAAGGCGAATGAACTGATCGCGGCGGCCGCGGCCGATGCGAAGAAGTCCTCCGGTGCCGGTCTCGGCATCGTCGTGGGTGCCACGACGTCCCCCACCTACCTCCGCCTCCTTGGCGAGGTGAAGACGGCCTTCCCGCAGGCGAAATTGTACAGCTACGAAGCCGTCGGTGGTGACGCCCAGGCGGTGAACAAGGAAGTGCTCGGAGCCGGCGTGATGCCCTTCGTGAAATTCAGCAAGGCGATGCGCATCCTGGCGCTCGATTGCGACTTCCTCGGCGTCGATCCAGTCGCCGGCGAGTCGATCAAGGAATTCACCAAGCATCGTGCGAAGGAAACGAAGGCGGCGGAGAAGGACATGAACCGTCTCTACGTCCTCGAAAACCGCTACACCCTCACCGGTGGCATGGCGGACCATCGCAAGGCCATCCCCGCGGCTCTCATCCCCGCCGCGGCCGCCCTCATCGCCGAGCAGCTCGGTGATGCCTCCGGCAAGGCGCTCGCCGCCTCCGCCCCGCAGGCGCTGAAGGACTGGATCGCCCCCGCTGTCCGCGATTTGATCGACAACAAGGGCTCCGCCGTCGTGCTGGCTGGTTCCCGCTGCTCCGCCGAGGTCCACGCCCTCGTTGCCAGCATCAACAATGCTCTCGGTGCCTACGGCTCCGCCATCGACCTCCTCCAGGAGGCTCCGAAGCCCGACATGGGCGACTTCGCCGCCCTCCAGGCCGATGTCTCCGGCGGTCAGCTCAAGACCCTCGTCTCCCTTACGCCCGCCAGCCTCTTCTACGATGCGCCGGACGCCGCTGCCTTCGCGAAGCTGATCACCGAAAAGGGTGTGAAGCTCGTCCACGTCGGCTCGCTGCTGAATTCGACCGCCCTGCACGCGGCGCTGCACATCCCGGCCGCTCACTACCTCGAAGCCTGGGGCGATGTCCGTGCCGCTGACGGCACCTACTCCATCGTCCAGCCGATGATCGCCCCGCTCTACGACGGTGCGAGCAAGAACGACGTCCTTCTGGCCCTCCTTGGCCGCAAGAAGCTCGGCCCGGCTGAAAAGCCTGCCGATGGCGCTGCGCCTGCCGAAGACGCCGGTTACACCGCCGTGCGCGATACCTTTGCGCAGGTCGCCGGCGGTCTCGACGAGTCGAAGTGGAACTTCACCCTTCGCGACGGCTTCCTGAAAGGCTCCGCCTATGCCCGTGCGAACGCCAGCGTGAACGCGGCGGCCGTCGGCACGATCGTTTCCAAGGCCAAAGCCGCCGCGCTGCCCTCCGACGAGGCCATTGAGGTTGTTTTGGTGCCTTCCTCCGGTGTTTACGACGGTCGCTACATCAACAACGCCTGGCTCCAGGAAGCTCCTGATCCGATCACGAAGCTCACTTGGGAAAACGCCGCTTGGGTTGGCTCCGCCACCTTTAAGCGCCTCGGCCTTGAGGACGGCCAGCACATCGTCATCCGCGTCAAAGGCGCGGAGATCGAAATCCCGGCCATTGAGGCTCCGGGTCATGTTTCCAATTCCATCACCATCCCGCTGGGTTACGGCCAGAACAACGTCGGCACCGTCGGCGGCGAAAAAGGCGTGAACGGCTACGTCCTGCGTCGCCGGCCCAGCCAGTTC
>JBEIGR010000210.1:0-8341 GCA_040381795.1 Verrucomicrobiaceae bacterium
CGGATTGACCATCTGCGAGGGCAAGGTGCTCGTTCCGCTGAATCTGCGTCCCGGCGAAGGGAATTTTTACCTGATGCCCAATGGCGTCTTCTACCTCGATGACCAGCACGGCCCTGGCGTGATGGAAGCGGGCGAGTTTGCTCGCAGCGGCCTGAAGCCTCGTCTCGCCACACAAAGCGGTCCGCTCATGCTGCGAAACGGCGTTTTCCATCCCGCCTTCAACCTCAACTCGCCGAACAAACGCCTCCGCAATGCTGTCGGCGTGCGCAAGAAGGACAAGCAGATCATCTTTGCCATGAGCGACCGCGATGACGCGAAACTCGGCACCGTCACCTTCCATCAGTTCAGCCGCTTCTTTCTTCATCTCGGCTGCGAGGACGTGCTCTACCTCGACGGCGATATCTCGAACATGCTCATCCATCCGCCCGCTGACGCCAAACTCACGCCGAACACCTTCGCGGGGATGTTTTATGTGGCAGAGTAAAAGCTTTGAGGTCATTCTTGGGCATGACGCTCACGCTTACGTTGCCCGATGAGGTTTCCTGCCAGGACATCCGTCCTGAGGAGGCGAGGCTCGATCTTGCGTGCTCCATGTTCGCCCGTGGCGCACTGAGCAAGCTTTCTGCGGCGGCACTCGCCGGGGTGGATTTCTTTGGTTTCCAAACCGCGCTCGCCGAGAGGCGGATTTCCAGCTACACGGATGACATGCTGGAAGAGGACATGCGCCATCTTTCCGCTGTCATGGGTGCATGATCGTCGTTGCTGACACCTCGGTGCTGCTGAATCTCTGCCGGGTGGGGGAGGAAAGTCTTCTTTGGGAAATCTTCGGCGAGGTGACGGCTCCTCGTTCGGTCGAACTGGAGTTTCAACGAGCCACGGAAGTTTATCCACGCTTCGAAAAGCTGGTCTTTCCCAAGTTCATCGAGGTCCATGAGGTCATTCAGCCGCTAAGCCATTGGCTCCCGTCCGCCAGGCTCGATCCTGGAGAAAGCGATGCGATTGCTTTGACTCTCGATCTTGGGGCTGCGCTTCTCTTGATTGATGAGAGAAAGGGCCGGCAGGTGGCATCGCAGCTTGGTTTGCGCTTTTCGGGTATCCTTGGCATTCTGGTCGCGGCGAAGCAGAAATCTCTCATCACCAATGTTCGGGGCGTCATCGAGAGACTGCGAAAAGAAGCGGGCTTCTTCCTCAGTGAAGCGCATTTGAAACAAACACTCGATCAGGTGGGCGAGTAATTTTCAGCCGATCACACACCCATACGCCGCTGTGTTGCATCCTGGCATGGAAACGGCCACGGAGATCTGCTGCTCGCGGCTTTCGAGGGTGGCGAGCACGAGTTGAAGGGCGGCGGAGGCACCCATGCTTTCGCCGAGGAGCTTCTTCGGGCTGTGACGCGCTTGGAAATCAAGGTGCGACCACGCGGCGGCCTCGGCGGCATCATGTTTGGCGATGCCGTTGTGGTCGTCGATCAGTATGGAAGCGGGCTGCGCGAGGCTTGGGATGAGCTCGTTGCGCTCTTTCCAGGAGTGGAAGGGCAGCGGGCCGGCGATGCGCTGAATGGCTGGGCCTTTGCCACTGGCGGAAACGAGCAGCGCCCCAGCTCCCTCGGTGGCGATGTGCGCCTCGTGGTAGTAGATGAGGGCTTCGGCGCTGAGCCAGTCACACTCCTCCGCGCCGACGACGAGGCAGTGATCGCACACGCCGCAGCTCAGCCACACGGCGGCCATGTCGAGCGCCTCCATGATGGCATTGGAATTGCCGATGATGGTCGTCACCGTGCCATCGGCACCGAGCAGCGCGGCGATGTGGGATGCGGGCGCATTGAAAACGGTCTCCGGGAAGATCAGCGGGCTGGCCTGCGCGGGATTATCCAGCACCTCCTGGTAAAAGCGGCCGGTGTAGTTCACGCAGCCATTCATCATGACAAAGAGAATGCCGAGTCGCGGCGGCGGCGTGTCGAAACCCGCATCCTTCAAGGCTTCGAGACAGGCGGCGGCGGCGTAGCGGGAGATCGCGGAGACACGGCGGAAGCGTGGATGGCGCACCTGCTTCTCCGGCGGCGCAGGCGGCACGGTGCGCACCGGGCAGGGCCAGGGACGCTCGATGCCCGGACGCGGACAATTGGTCACCGGAAGCTCTTCGCGACCGCGTACGACGCGCAGCAGATCTGCGCTGCTCCAGCCAGCGGGACTCACGGCGCCCACGCCATTGATGTGAAGGCCGGTGGCGTTCATGCGGACCTCCTTTTCATCACCAGCGTGGCGTTGGTGCCGCCAAAGCCGAAGGAATTCGTCAGCGCATGCTCCACCTTCGCGCGGCGGAAGGTGCGCACGAGATCAAACTTCACCGCAGGGTCCACCTCGCGCACGTTGAGGCTCGCGGGCATCCACTGGCCTCGCAGCGCCATGAGGCAGATCACCGCCTCCACCGCACCTGCGCCGCCTAAAAGATGACCCATCGCCGATTTCGTCGAGCTCACGGCGATGCGTGAGGTGGCCTCGCCAGCCCAGGCGGCGATGGCCTGCGCTTCCGCCACGTCGTTGAAGGGCGTGCCGGTGCCGTGGGAGTTGATGTAATCGATGGCCGCCGGCGTGAGGCCGGATTGCCGCGTGGCCTGTGTCATGGTGCGGATAGCCGCATTGCCCATCGGATCAGGCTGCGTGAGGTGGTGCAGGTCTGTCGCCGTCGCGTAACCGGTCACATCGGCCAGTGCCTCCGCTTTCCGAACCTCTTCCGCCTCCAAGATCATCACCGCCGCGCCTTCACCAAGAGCCAGGCCATCTCGTGCGGCATCAAAGGGGCGCGGTATGCCGCTGGGGGCCAGCGCCTTGAGAGAGTCGAAGCCCGCGAAGACCAGCTTGGCCAGCGCATCATAGCCACCGGCCAGCACTCGCTTTGCCCGACCGCTGCGAATCATTTCGACACCCCAGCCGATGGCATTCGCGCCCGAGGCGCAGGCATTGGAAACAATGATGATCGGCCCCCGCCAGCCGAGCTCCGCGGCGATCTCATTCATCTGCCGCTGCGGCTGGTAGTGCTCCGCACGCGAAAGCTGTCGGCGATGACGGCCTGGATCACTCACCGCCGTCTCAAAGTAAGTCTCGCCGAGGGACATGGCCCCGGCGGAGGTGCCGATGATCATCGCGTCGATGCCTTCCATCGTCGAACGACCACTCTGCGCCAGGGCCTCACGCAGCGCCAGCATCAGCATGATGCTGCCCCGGTCCGCATAGGAGGTTTTGATTGGCATCGGAATCTTCGGTGGCAGATCCACGACTCCCGCTGTCCTGGCCACAAAGCCCTCCACGCCAAAAAGCTCCGGCGGCACCGGACGAAACGCCATGCGATCCGCCTCAAAGGAGGCCTCGTTCGCCTTCCAGCCAATGCCCAGCGGCGAGACGATGCCCGCTCCGGTGATGGCGATGCGTTGGAGGTTGGAATCTGGCACGAGAAAAATGAACCGGGGTGGGGAAACTGACCGACGAGGGCGGTACGCGGGATTTAGCCTCACGGATTCGGACTGCAAATTCTGTTTGGCCTAGTGCGGATGCCTCTACGGTTGATTTCACTCATCCCAACCTCTAAACCCTCCTCATGCTCGAAGCTCTCAACGTCCGCCTCGAAGTGCCCGGTCCGGGCGACACGGAAGAAAATGACACGCTGCGCCTGCTCGACGAGGTGAGCTTCACCGTGCCGCCGGAACATCTGCTGGCCATTGTGGGGCCCTCCGGCTGCGGGAAGACGACGCTGCTGAAAGTCATCACCGGCATCCTCGAACAGACGGAGGGTGAGCTGAAGTGGGACGGTCGCGATTTGAAGGAGGAGGAAGACCTGCATCCGGGGGATCTCGGCTATGTGCCGCAGTTCAGCGTGGCCTTTGATTTGCTCACGGTGGAGGAAAGCATCGCCAGCGCCATGGCGCTGCGCACGCAGCTTTCGGATACGGAGGAGTTCATCCCGGCACTCGATTACATCCTGGAGGTCACCGGTTTGACGGACCTCGCTGAACGCCGCGTGAAAGTGCTCTCTGGGGGCCAAAAACGCCGCCTTGGACTCGCTTTGGAGCTTGTCACCGATCCCTGCCTGCTGCTGTGCGATGAGGTGACGAGCGGCCTCGATCCGAAAAGCGAGGCAGAGATCACGAAGCTCCTCCACAAGCTCTCTCGCGGCCATCCGAAGCGTGTCGTCATCAACGTCACCCACAGCCTCGCCAGCCTCACGGACTATGACAGCATCATGGTCATGTACCAGGGCCGCCTCACCTACCACGGCCCGCCGAAGGCGCTGATGCACTACTTTGGCGTCGAGCATCCCGAGGATGTCTATCGCCGCCTCACGGAGCGTCCGGCCAATGAGTGGGCGGATTCATGGAACCGCAAACGCGAGAGCTACTACCAGCAGTTTGGCTTTAATGCCAAGGTGAAGGCTCCTGAGGACGTGGAGGAAGCCAAAGAGCCCGAGGAGGACATCATCCCGCATCATGAATTCCCGCCGATTGAGCTGCCGGCTGTCACCACGCAGCTTTTCGTGCTGCTGCGCCGCCGCTGGACGATCTTCCGCCGCGATAAATCGCAGGTCTGGCTCCATCTCGCCATGCTGCTTGGCTTTCCGCTGCTCGTGGCCATCTTCGCACTGGATGGCATCAAGCCGCTGCGAGCGCTCTCGACCTATCAGGATCAAAACATCGGCGTGGAGCTTGCGAAGCGTGCGCAGCATCAAATCGAGCAGCTCAATGCCGGAAGTCTCGTCAGCGGCCTCATCATGCTCCAGGTGGTGCTCGTGACTTTGATGGCGAGCAACAACGCCGCGCGTGAGATCGCCTCCGAGCGGCTCATTTTGGAGCGGGAGAAGCTCGGCGGCCTCAGCCCGCTCGCTTATGTGGGGAGCAAGGTCATCTTCCTCGGCGTCTTCGTGCTGGCGCAGAGTTTATGGATGGGGCTTTTCGTCGAAATGATCACCGGTGGGCTGCCGGGTGATCTCGTCATCAAGCTGGCGCTGCTCGTGCTGGCCTCCGCCGCCATGACGAGCGTATGCCTCGGCATCTCCGCCACCAGCCGCACACCGGAAAAGGCCACGATTTTGAGCATCTACCTCGTCGGCTTCCAGCTTCCGCTTTCCGGCGCGGTGCTCACCTTGCCGGACTGGCTGGAAAACTGGGTGCAGCCGCTCATCGCCGCCTTCTGGAGCTGGAGCGGCAGCCTCACCAGCATGCGCAGCACCGCCTTTTACGATGCCGTGAAGCAAGTGACCGCCACGGATCTCATCGCCCCTTCGATCTGCGGCTTTGTGCTTCTCGTGCATGTCCTCATCGGCCTCAGCATGAGCCTCGTGGGCGTGCAGAAGAGCCAGTGGGAGTGAGATGGCACCTCAGCCCACCGCTTCCGTCTTCGTCCCGATTTTGAGCGTGAAGATGACCCCGGCAGCAAACAGCATTGAGGCCGCGAGGTAATAAAGACCGCCGGCGTAGGAGCCGGTCGTCTTTTGCGCAAAGCCAAGGATCGTGGGGCCGAAGAAGCCGCCGAGGTTTCCCATCGAATTGATGAAGCCGATGCTCGCGGCTGCGGCGCTTTCCGTGAGCAGCAGGCTGGGCAGCGCCCAGAAGGCTGGCATGTAGGCTTTGAAGCCAGTGAAGGCGAGCATGAAGAGCACGATCGTGAGGGGCAGATTGCCTTGGGAGGCGGGCAGCAGCGCCAGCGAGACGGCACCGAGCACCATCGGCAGCGTCGCATGCAGCCGGCGTTCTTTGAAGCGGTCCGAACTCCAGCCCATGGCGAGCTGACCCGCCACGGCGAGCAGCGGTGGCAGCATGATGAGCCAGGTGAGATCGTTGAGGTTGAGCTTGTACCAGTCCGTCAAGATGCTCGGCATGAAGAGCTCGATGCCGTAGCTGCCGGTCACACAGCAGAAGTAGATCAGCGCCAGCAGCAGCACCTTCGGGTGGAAGATCGCCTCCATCAGCGTCATGCGTTTTCCCTTTGCCACGCGGGCACGCTCCTCCGCCAGCGTGCTCTCCAGCGCCTCCTGCTCTTCCGGCGTGAGCCATTTCGCCTGCCGCGGACGATCCGTGAGCATGAAAAACACCAGCACGCCCAGCAGCACGGAGGGGATGGCCCAGAAGACATACACCCACTGCCAGCCCGTCATGCCGAGCACGAGCGGATGCGTGATGGACTGGCCGTCCACGATTTCGGTGGTGCCGATTTTGAGCAGCGCATTGGAGATCTTCGGACTCAGCACTTGGGCAAAGGGCGTGGCGATGAGGAAATACGACAGCGCCTTAGCCCGGTCACGGCTGGTGAACCAATGCGTGAGATACACGATCACGCCGGGGAAGAAGCCCGCCTCCGCCAGGCCGAGCAAAAAGCGCACCACATAAAACTGCGTCGGCGTCGTCACGGCGGCGGTGAGTCCTGCCATGAAGCCCCAGCTCACCATGATGCGGCAGATCCACTTTCGGGCGCTCCAGCGCTCCACCATCAGCGTGCCCGGAATCTCCAGCAGCCAGTAACCCCAGAAAAACATCCCCATCCCCAGGCCAAACACCGCGCTGTCGAAACCGGGCAGGTCTTTCTCCATCGTCAGCTTGGCCACGGCCACGTTGTTGCGGTCCACATAGGCGATGACGTAGCTGATGAAGAGGATCGGCAGCAGACGGCGGAAGGCTTTGCGCCGGGCGGAGTCGAGCGGAGAGAGGGCAGGGGAGGTCATGCGGCGCGGAGGATGGCGGGTCGCCTGCTGGAAACAAACTACTTTCTACCGCCAGGATCACAAAACGCCTGCTTCGTGGCTCATTCGGATCATCTTCGGCTCCAAGAAAATCCTTCTCGCCATCGTAGCTTCCCCGTTAACCTTATCGGCGTCACTTAAACACCCCAAACCCGATCTCATCCGTGAAGTTCAAATGCCCCACCTGTGAAACGCAGCTCAACGTCGAGCCGGAAATGGCCGGAAAAGTCGTCCGCTGCCCCGGCTGTGATTCGAAGCTGCAAATCCCCGCGGGAGGCCTACCCGCTCCGAGTGGCCTGCCTTCCCCCAGCGGTTTGCCTGCGCCGGATCTCGCCTCCGCACCTGCTGGAGTGCCCGCCCCTGAGGCCGAGGAGCATTCGCAGGCACCCACCGCACCTGATTTGCTCGTCGAGCAGAACCGCAATGCACGCGGCGGCTGGGAGGAGTCCGATCCCACCAATCCGAATCCCATGCTCGCCTTTGGCATCGGCTTCGTGATCTTCCTCGTCTGGATCGGCGTGCTGTATCCCTTCAAGGCCCCCGATGGCACCGCAGCGGCCACCTACACGCCGATGCAGTTCATCGCGTCGCTGTTCTTCAAGCATGCGCTCGTCAGCTTCACGAACACACTCTTCTTCACCTGGTCCATGGCCATTCTGTATCTGAAGCTGCAGAAGCTGAACCATCAAAAGAAGGCGCTTCTGCTTGATGTGCTGCCCTGGGAACTCGGCTCCGAGATCAACCGCGACAACGTGGGCCAGTTCATCGACCACCTCTACCGCCTCCCCCATCGCCTGCGTGACAGCATGATGGTGAACCGCATCCGCAAAGCCCTCGAACTCTTCGAGGTGAAGCAAAACACCGGTGATGTGACGAACATGCTCTCCAGCCAGAGCGACATCGACGGCATGCGCATCGGTGGCAGCTTCTCCCAGCTCAAAGCCTTCCTCTGGGCCATCCCGATCCTCGGCTTCATCGGCACCGTCATCGGTCTCTCCCACGCCATCAGCGGCATGAACTTCGCCGGCATGAGCGATCTCAAAGAGATCACCAACACGCTCGGCAACGTCACCGGCGGCCTCGGCACCGCGTTCGATGCCACGCTGCTTGGCCTCGTCTTCGCCCTCGCGCTGAATTTCCCCCTCAATGCCATGACGAAGGCCGAGGATGATTGCCTCAACGACATCGACGCCTTCTGCAACGAAGTGCTTCTCCCCCGCCTCAACGACGGCGGCAGCATCGCTGGTGGCAGCACCGAGGGCATCATGGACACGCTCGTCAAAGCCGTGGCCAATGCGCAGAAGGAATTCCTCATCGACCTCAACACCCTCTCCGCCCGCCTCATGGATCAGGCCGCGAATCTCGACCGCCGCGCCACCGAGCATCAGGCACGCGTGGACCGCGAATTCGCAACTGCTTTGACGATCATGCGGGAAAAGATGACCGATGCCGTCACCGAAAACGTCAACAAGACCAGCGAATACATCCGCGCCCTCTCCAGTGGCATTCAGAGCCTCAATGGCGTGCTCTCCCAGCTCGGTGAAAAACAAATCCTCATCCATCAGGTGAAGAAAAAAGGCTGGTTCAGCCGCTCGGAGTAACCGCCTCATCCCGC
>JBEIGR010000211.1:0-8283 GCA_040381795.1 Verrucomicrobiaceae bacterium
CTCGCCGCCGCGCTCCTCAAGCATGGCGAGGACAAGGACGATCCGATGATCCCGTTGCTCATCTGGTATGGCATCGAGCCGGTGGTGGCGGCGGATCCGGCGGTGGGGATGCAGTTCGCGAAGGTCTCGAAGATGCCGAAGGTCACCGGGTTCATCTATCGACGGCTCTCGTCGAATGACGCGGGACGCACGAGCTTGCTCAAACTGGCCGCGGAGACGCCGGATGCCGTTTTGAAGCTCGATTTGCTCAACGCGTTGGTCCAGGCCGCACGAAATGGTCACCCGATCACGAAACCGGATGGCTGGAGCGAGCTGCGCCAGAAAGTGGCTTCGGCTTTAGCCGAACCTCATCCAGATGCGGCTAAAGCCGCAGCCACTTTGCTCGAACTCGAAGCCTCCATGGGCATCGAAACGGCTCTCGCGACCTATCGCGACCTTCTCGCCTCCGCGAGCGCTCGGACCAGCGAACGCGAAAACGCCCTCAACGTGCTCCTGCAGGCCAAAGACGCCTCCACGGCCAAAACCCTGCTCCAACTCATCCAAAACGACGCACCGACCTCACTGCGTCGAAAGGCGATTCAGGCGCTCGCCTCGCTCAAAGATGCCGAAACGCCGCGCATCCTCGGCGCAGCGCTTCCAAAGCTCTCCGCGAACGAATTGCCCGATGCGGTGAACACGCTCGCCTCGACCAAAGAAGGCGCGAAAGCGCTGTTGAAGGCCGTCGAGGCCAAAACCGTGCCTGCGACGGCTCTTTCGCCGTTTTTGGTGCGCCAGCTCACCGCGTTCGATGACGCGGAGATCAACGCGCTCATCAAATCCGCCTGGGGCGATGTCAACGCGCCCAAAGCCGACCTCGCCGAGCGCACGAAAAAGTATCGCGACCTCCTCACGCCCGCCAATTTGGCCAAGGGCGACCTCGCGAAGGGCAAGATGCTCTACACCGCCACCTGCGGCCAATGCCACAAACTCTTCGGCGAAGGCCAAAACGTCGGCCCCGACATCACCGGCAGCAATCGCGCCGATTTGAACTACCTGCTCGAAAACGTGCTCGATCCGAACGCGGTGATCGGCAAGGCCTACCAGCTCAATCTTTTCACCATGAAGGATGGGCGAGTGATGAGCGGCGTCATCAAGGAGGAAAATGGGGCGGCGGTGAAGATCGCGATGATGGGCGGTGTCGAGTTCACGCTGTCGCAGGCGGACATCGCCAAACGCGAGGTCTCGAAGCTCAGCACGATGCCGGAGGGGCTGTTTGATGCTTTGCAGCCGGAGATGGTGGTGGATTTGGTGAAGTATTTGCAGAGTGGGAGCGCTGGGAGCACGCTAAAGCGTGAACAACGTACGGTGGAAGGCGCGCTCGAAGGTGAAGCGCTCAAGGTGCTCGAAATCACCGGCGGCAAAACCGGTCGGCAGGGCATGGGCGGCTTTGGTGGTGATTGGAGCGGCGCGGCGCAGCTTTGGTGGACCGGCGGCAGGCCGGATCAGAAGCTCACGCTGGCCATTCCGGTGAAAGAAGCGGGCAAGTACACGCTCTACGGCGCTCACACCATGGCCCGCGACTACGGCGTGGTGAGCATCACGCTCGATGGCAAGCCTGTTGCCTCCAGCTTCGATGGCTTCAACACGCCGAAGGTCATCCACACCGGCGAAAAAGACTGGGGTACCCACGAACTCACCGCCGGAGAGCACAAACTCACCTTCACACTGGCTCCGCCGAATCCCGACGCCGTGCCCTCGAACATGGTGGGGCTGGATTATGTGCGGCTGGAGAAGAAGTAACTCCGACTTGCGAAGACGAATCCTGGCGGACAATTTAGACCATGAACATCAGCCTCAGCCCCACCTCGAACGCGTTTGTGACGCGCGGCGTTAGCGAAGGCCTCTTTGCGAGCATCGACGCAGCCGTTGACGAAGGGCTGGCACTGCTTGCTCGACAGAAAAAACTAAAGGGGGCCATCACTCCCGTGAGCGAGGCTGATTTGCTGGATAAACTCGATGCGGGCATCGCTTCTTTGGAAGCGGGCAGAGGCATCCCAGCCTCACAAGCCTTCGCTACTTTGCGTCACAAGATCCGCTGACTCATGGCGGAGGCGATCATCTCCCCTGAGGCCCTCCAGGACATGGAGGATATTCATAACTTCATTGCGATGGATGACGCCACTGCGGCCGATCGTGTCATTCAGTCCTTTGAGGACGATATTGCCCTCCTTTCAACCCAGCCGGAAATGGGGCAGCTCAAACCACGGCTACGTCACTTGCGTCTCTGGGTAGTGACTCAGTTTCCAAACTATCTGATCTTCTACCGCCTGCGTGCAGGAGAAGTCGAAGTGGTGAGAGTCCTCCACGGGGCACGAGATTTGCCGTCCATTTTCAATTAATGCCCTCATGCGAGACCTCCACTCCACCAAGGCCATGTGGCTGAAAGCCTGGCTGTTCCTTTTCATCGGCCTGCTCTCTGCGGCGATTCTCCTCGTCGAAAACGGGAGCTGGCGCACGGCTGGCTTACTGGCGCTTTGTGTCTGGGGATTTTGCCGGGCCTACTACTTCGCGTTTTATGTCATCGAGCGCTGGGCGGACCCGCAGTTCAAGTTCAGCGGGCTGGGGCACTTCATCGCATGGTGGTGGCGACAGCGGCGGTGAGTGACGCGAGTCACCGAAACGCTCTCTGCCGCAGAAAATGATCCGCCACGACGAGGTGGACCATCGCCTCGACCATCGGCACGGCGCGGGGGAGTACGCAGGGGTCATGGCGGCCACGGGCGGAGAGGGTGGTGTCCTCGCCGGTGTTAGTGACGGTCTTCTGCTCGCGGAGGACGGTGGCGGTGGGCTTGAAGGCCACGCGAAAAATGATCTCTTCGCCATTGCTGATGCCGCCCTGCACGCCGCCGCTGCGATTGGTGCGGGTGCGGACATTTTTGCCGTCCATGTAGAACTCGTCGTTGTGCTCCAAACCGGTCATCGCGGTGCCGGCGAAGCCGCTGCCGATTTCAAAACCCTTCGTGGCCGGCAGGCTCAGCATGGCCTTGGCGAGATCCGCCTCCAAACGGTCGAAAACGGGTTCGCCAAGCCCTGGCGGCACGCCGCGCACGACGCACTCAATCACGCCGCCGACGCTGTTGCCCTCGCGACGGATGGCTTCGATGAGTTCGATCATCTTTTCCGCCGCCACGGGATCGCAGGTGCGGACGATGTTCGATTCGATGAGCTTGGAAGTGAGTGCCGAACCGGTAGGAACCTCGGCGTGGAGGTGCTGCACCGTTTTGACATAAGCGAGAGCCTCGTAGCCGGATAGAGAGTGTTGGAGCACCTTGCGTGCGATGGCACCGGCGGCCACGCGGCCGATGGTCTCGCGGGCGCTGGAGCGTCCGCCACCGGAGACGGCGCGGATGCCATACTTCGCATCGTAAGTGTAATCGGCATGGCTCGGGCGGTAGGCCTGCTGCATCTCCGTGTAGGCGGAGGGGCGCTGATCGGTATTGCGCACGAAGATGCCGATGGGGGAGCCCAGCGTCTGCCCATCGAGCACGCCGGAGAGGATCTCGGCACTGTCGTCCTCCTTGCGGGGCGTGACGATCTTGCTCTGGCCGGGGCGGCGGCGGTTCAGCTCATGCTGAATGTCCGAGACGTCGAGGGGGATGAGCGGCGGGCAGCCATCCACGACGACGCCGACGCCGGGGCCGTGGGATTCGCCCCAGGTGCTGATGCGGAAAAGAGTGCCGAAGTTGCTCGCCATAAGATGTTCACGATGGGGAGGATTGCTTCGCGTTCAAGGCTGCCTGTGCTCAAAGAGGCCACGAGTGAGAAATTGAGTTCCAAAGGAGGGCGTGAGGCGTAAAAACATCGCTCGCCCATGCCCCCGCCCTTGATCGAAGTCACTCACCGGAAGGGGATTTATCTCCCCGAGGCGGATTTGTGGCTCGATCCGCACTTTGGCGTGAAGCGGGCCTTCATCTCGCATGCGCACAGCGATCATGTGGCGAGGCATGACCTCACGTTTTGCTCCGCCACGACGCATCGGCTCATGGTGGCGAGAAAATCGGCCAAAAAGTCAGGTGTGGTGATCTCGCCGAGTCCGGGTGAGGTGATCGAGTGGGAGGGCTGGGAGCTGCGGCTGCTGCCAGCGGGTCACATCATCGGCTCCACGATGCTCCACCTCACGCGGCAGGCGGATGGTGCCACGCTGCTCTACACGGGAGATTACAAGCTCCGCCAAGGCCTTTCCTGTGCCGCCTGCGAGCCGCTGCCCGCCGATGTGCTGATCATGGAGTGTACCTTTGGCCTGCCGCGATACCGCTTTCCACCGCTGAAGGAGGTGAGGGAGGGCATCCAGACTTTCGTGGTGGAAACTCTCTCTCAAGGCGGCGTGCCGGTGCTGCAGGGCTACTCGCTCGGCAAGGCGCAGGAACTGCTGCGGGCGCTGCACGGGCTCGGTGTTCCCGTGATGGTGCATCCATCCGTGGCCCTGATGACCGAGGTGGTGCGGGAAGAGATCGGCGAACTGCCTGAGTGGCGTCTCTTTGATCCGCTGGAGGCGCGGGGCCATGCGCTGGTCTTTCCTCCGGGCACGAAGCCTGCGGTGACGGGCTGCCGCTTTGCCATGGCGAGCGGCTGGGCGCTGGATGCCTCCGCGAAGTATCGCTACCGTGCAGATGCGTTGTTTCCGCTGAGCGATCATGCGGACCACCCGGAGCTTCGCGAGACGGTGGATCTCGTGAAGCCCCGCCGCGTGTGGCTGGTGCATGGCTTTACGCGTGAGTTTGCCGCCGAGCTGCGTGCTGAAGGCTTTGAGGCATGGTCCCTGGAGCGGGCAGATCAGTTGGAGTTTGCTTGGTGAGATGGTGCCTTGCAGCTGCCTATTCTTCTCTGGGTGTGCAAAGCGCCCCCCCAGCGCAAGGATGGTGCGGGATTTTCCCTCGCAGCCGGCGTGAAGGTGTGTTTTTGAAGCGGCGATGACGAAGCCGAAACCGATCACGAACATCTCGACCTACAAATTTGCCCCCATGACGGGGCTGAAGGAACTGCGTGAGCGTTTGCTGAAGCTGTGCAAGAACCTGGATCTAAAGGGCACCATCCTGCTGAGCACAGAAGGTGTGAATCTTTTCATCGCTGGGCCGAGCGACGCGGTGGACACTCTCGTGGCGGAACTCCGCTCGCTGCCCGGTCTGGAGGATCTAACGCCAAAGGTGAGCCTGAGTGAGGAGCAGCCCTTTCGCCGCATGCTGGTGCGCATCAAAAAGGAGATCATCGCGTTTGGCGTGGAGGGCATCGACCCATCGAAATACACCTCCCGGCATCTGCCGCCGCAGGAACTGAAAAAGTGGCTCGATGAAGGTCGCGAGGTGCTGCTCTTCGACACACGAAACGATTACGAGGTGAAAATGGGCACCTTCAAAGGCGCAGTGCCCGCCCAGGTGGATCATTTCCGCGATTTCCCCGCCGCTGTCGCCAAACTGCCTGAGGACTGGAAGAAGAAACCCATCGTCACCTTCTGCACCGGTGGCATCCGCTGCGAGAAAGCGGCTCCCTTCATGGAGCGAGAGGGCTTTGAGCAGATTTGGCAACTCGATGGCGGCATCTTAAAATACTTCGAAGAATGCGGCCCGGCTCATTACGAGGGTGAGTGCTTCGTCTTTGATCAGCGAGTGGGGGTGGACCCCGCGCTGGAGGAGACGCCGTCGACCCAGTGCTTTGTCTGCCAGACACCACTCACCGCCGAAGAGCAGGCTGACTCACGCTATGTGCCGCATGTGTCCTGCTCGTATTGTTTTAAAACGGATGAGCAGCAGCAGGAGCTGCATCGCATGCAGACCGAGACGACTATTCGCCGTGCGGCGGAGCCTTTGCCAGGCGGTGTGCCGTATGACCTCGTGCGCCCCTTTCACATCCCCGCGGCCTGTGATGGGATGACGGTGCTCGATGCCATCTGCCACATCCTGCCTCACACGGACCGTGAGCATTGGCTCCGCGTCTTTGCGGAAGGCCGTATCACGACCAAGAATGGCGTGCCCGCGCTGCTTACGCACAAAGTCAGGTCCGGCGAACATTACCACCATCTCAAACCCGCCTCCCTCGAGCCTGCGGTGAATGCGGATGTGAAGGTGCTCTTTGAGGACGAGGCGCTGCTCGTTCTTCATAAACCCGCCCCGCTCCCCATGCACGAGGGCGGGCGCTTTTGCCGAAACACGCTGCAATACTTTCTCAACCTCGCGCTGCATCCGCTCATGCCGCGCTCCATCCACCGCCTTGATGCGAACACGACGGGTGTGGTCGTCTTTGCCAAGACGCGGCACTTTGCCCGCCTCGTGCAGCCGCAGTTTGAGCGTGGCGAGATCGAAAAAGTCTATCTCGCCCACGTGCTGGGCCATACGCAAGCGGACGAGTTTGCCTGCGATGCGCCCGTGAGCGCCGAGGCAGGTAAACTCGGCGGTCGCGAGGTTAGCGATGCCGGCCAAGCCGCACACACCAAGTTCCGCGTGCTGAGCCGTGCCGCCGATGGCACCTCCCTCGTCGAGGCACGGCCTCTCACTGGCCGCACGAATCAAATCCGCCTCCACCTCCGCCATCTCGGCCATCCGATCACGGGAGATACCACCTACCTCGCCGATGGAAGCATCGGCGAAACGCAAACCCTGCCAGTGGACGCACCACCGCTTTGTCTGCATGCCTGGAAGCTCACCCTGAAGCATCCGCTCAGCGGCCTCATGATGACCTTTGAGGCACCACGTCCGTCGTGGGCTTGCTGAATCAGTGTGGTGCAGTCCTCTGGACTGCGTCCTTTACCTGAGTCCAGAGGACTCAACCACACTCTTCAAATGCGCCGCGAGCCGCTGGCGCATGCGAATCAAACGCTCCGCCTGTGCGGGTTGCTTCGCGAGGTTGTGGAGTTCATCCGCATCGGTGCGGAGGTCGTAGAGGAGTTCTTCGCCGCCTTCCCAGGCGATGTAGCTAAAGGCATCGGTGCGCAGGCTGTGTCCGATTTGCTTCGTGTGTGGAGCGATCATCGTGCTGATGGCCACCTGCTTTCCCTTTGCGCTAGGATCATCGAGCATCGGTTTCAGGCTGCGACCTTGCAGATGCTTCGGCTTGGGCAATCCGGCGAGATCGCAGAGCGTGGGATAAATGTCCACCTGCTCGGCCAGCCCGCTGCGTGCTCCAGGCTTCACACCGGGTGCGGCGATGAGCAGCGGCACATGGTTCGCGCCTTCAAAGAGCGTTTGTTTGGCCCACAGGCCGTGTTCGCCGAGTTGGTAGCCGTGATCGCCGGTGAGCACGATGATGGTGTTTTCGTCGAGATGCTGCTCGCTGAGCTTTTCCAGCACGCGGGCGATTTGCGAGTCCACGAAGCTCGTGGAGGCCAGGTAGGCTTGCATTGCATCGCGGGCTTCATCGCGAGTGGGAGCCGCGTAGCGGAAAACGTTGTTGTTGGGCCGCAGCGAGGCTTTGGGCAGTTGCGAGAGGTCTTCGCCGCGCTCGCGATAAAAAGGCGGCAGCGTGAGCTGGGTCGCGTCGATGGCCTCAAAGAACGACTTCGGGGCCACAAACGGCGTGTGAGGCCGGATGAAGCCCACGGCGAGGAAAAACGGCTTCGCCTTGAACTGCTCCAGCGTCGCGATGGCATCGTCCGCGATCGCGTAATCGGTGAAATCGGCCGCAGGCCGCGATGAGGCCGCGTAAGTGCGGTTGTAGCTTTCGCCTTTGGCTTTGGATCGAGGTTTGTCATCGGGATCGTTCGCCTTTTTGGCCTCGTTGAGGATTTCGTTGTCCCGGTGTAGCGCGGAGCCGAGCTCGACATCGAGTTTCGTCTTCGGATCAGGCACATGGAAGACCTTGCCGACGCGTCCGGTGGCATAACCGTTGTTTTTGAAGTGCTGCGGCAGCGTCACCTCATCCGGCAGCGCCTTCCGCAAACTCGTGCTGAGATCCATCACGCCCGTCTTCTCCGGATAGCAGCCCGTGAGAAACGAGCAGCGAGAGGGATTGCACAACGCGAACTGCGTGTAAGCCCGATCAAACCTCACCCCACGCGCTGCCAGCCCATCCATGCCCGTCGTGCGGACGTGCGTATTGCCATAGCAGCCCAGCGTCGTCGTAAGGTCATCGACGATGATGAAGAGGACGTTTGGTGGGGCCGCGTGCAGCGACGAGCAGAACGAAAGCAGGAGGAGCAGCAGGCGGGTCATGGGATAACGAGAATGGATCATTTTTCACTGCCCGACGCCCACCATCGCTTCTCATTGAAGTCGGGATTTGGCGTGGGCAGCTTCGCTCCCGTGCGTTTGAGCC